>CAIRBY010000426.1 GCA_903876865.1 uncultured Acidobacteriia bacterium | reverse complement strand
TACCCGCCGACCGGTCCTTCAGATCGCTCCCCGCACCTCCCGTCACCAGCGGCTCATACAGATTCCCCTGATATAGCGCCTGATCCGCCTCCACATAGGAATTGTGAACGCTGTAATTCCCGGCCTTGCCGTTGCCGCCGATCCGGTTATACAGGAGCTCAATATCCGCCATTGTCCCGGCAAAAGAGCCGTTCGGCTTCCCGAAGATCCCATTCCCCGTAATCCCGTGGATGTAGCAGTTCTGGATCCGCACGTGATTGCCGTTCACAATCCGGATCCCCGCCACGCCCGCGCCATAAACCTGCTTGGTGCCATCGTCGGCCGTGTACGTCGCACCCTCCGCCGCCCCCGTGATCTCCAGATTCTTCACTACGATGTACTGCGGCCCGTTTGTGGCGTTGGCCTGCAGGCTGATGCCCACAACGTAAAGGCTCTCCGAGTACTGCGCCGCCGTGCCGGACCAGCGATCCATGGAACTTTTCGCCTGCACCGCATTCAGCCCCGTAATGCACGGCTTTTTTCCCGTAACCGGGTCCACCACCCCCTGCACCGTGATGGGTTTCGCCCACGAGGCGCCTTGCGTGGAGATGAGGAATTTCTCCGCATAGCAGCTCGATTGATAGTAGATATTGACGGTATCCCCGGCCACCAGTTGGCTCCAGGGAACCGCACCCAAACTCGTATAGCTCTGAGATGCGCCGACATTGTACGTAGCCGCATAAAGCGTTGAAGCCGTCAGCGCGAGAACCAAACCAGCAATTCGTTTCATTTGTTTAGACCTGCCCATCCTTCATATCGACGCCCCGAGAATAACATTGAAAAAATTATAAGAAACGTCTACATTGGTCAACTAGACTTAGTTGACTATCAGGTTGAGGGGTTGAACGGTCACTTGGGTTGGAAAGACGTCGAGGAACACCACACACATCCCCATCATTCACCTCTGGCCAGCAATAATTGCATCTTATCCTGAAGTTATAAGAGGCGTCCACATGAGTTTTAGCGTAGAAGGAGCACGCCTGACCTCACCGGCGTAGAAAGATTCCACACTTCTGCACCTGCGTGCTGTGTCCCATTTTTTCGCTACATTTCCCACTTTTTTGGATTTTTCGCCATCGAAGTGAAACCCTGACACCAAGATGCCTGAGATCCGACCCGAAACCGCGGCGGCGGATGCCGATTGCGTAGGAGTGGTGACGGATCACGCGGTATTCGATTACGCAGGCCGGTGGATCGGGCGAAATTGATCGTAAACACGCGCAAAGCCCTGAAGGGGATGGTTTCGGCAAAGATCGTGCCCTTGTAACGAAGGTAGAGCTACACCGTAGCGTCCCACCCAATGCGACCAATTGAAGGCCCCGACCGCCCGCGGTCCAGGACTGAACATCCCGACACTTCCGCGCGTTAACATCGTCTCAAGGCGCGGGATGCGCAGCTGGTTTGCGTCGAGGCGCGGGTGAATTTCCGGAAGGACGCTGGTACTCCCTGCGCCTGAGCGTGAGTTTCGACCCTATCTCAGCCTGGATTGACGTCGAACTCGTGATCGGTGTGTGCCTTGGCAAGGACGCCGCTGTCTGCAGGCTCTTATTTTGCCGAGTTCTCCTTGGCGATCGCGGTGCGTGGCCTGCCAACTCTCTGCTTCGGCTTGTCCCAATTCGGCTGTTTGCATTTCGGACAGCGTACCGGCCGACTCGCTACCCTCTTCACCCAGGCGTGGCCGCACCGCAAGCAGTCACAGACCATGTTGGCGGGTATAGGCATTCTGCTCGCAATCATAGCATATTTAACGCAATCCAAATATATTCGCAGTGGTAGCAGATTTTGGTAGACCTAATATGCTCCCAATGATAGTATATTTTAAGAGCACATGAATCTAGCATTCCAACTCGCACCGGGCGCGCTCTACCAGGGAGAGAAGCCGGTACGAAACGACCGCTACCGCCGATTCATCAAGAGATTCCCTTTTTTCGCTTGTGGCGGAACACGGTGGATCGACCCGATGCACACAGGGTCTCACGCGTTGGGCCAGAAGGCGTCGGATATAAACTGCCTGCCGGGTTGCAGGGCCTGCCCCGAGCAGTTTGACGCCAACCCGAAGGGGGTTGCTGAGCGGCACGAACTGGATATCCCGTTGTTAATTCAGTCCTTCAACCGGCTATGGGATCTCAAGCAGAGGAGCCAACCATGAACCCACTCTGCAAAAACGGCGACACGCATCTTGGGCGGGTGAATTGTGCCGACGACGGCGTACCGGAGATCCCGAGTGCGTTGTTTCTGCAGCCGCGATGCGACGTCCCGCCGTGCGACGAGGGATCCACCGCGTATTCGTTCGCGTGCGACGGATGCTAAGGGCGTTGCTGCTCGGGTCACCGGGTAGATCTGGCAGCGTCGGTCTTATGCTCGGCCTGCGCGATGGCGTTTCTTGAGGCGCAGGAGCCGGAATGCGAATGCGACTGCGCGGGAGACAGTTTCGACCCGCGCGGATGCGAACTACACGATACGGAGAGCCCGTGGAACCGACAGATGCGGGCTGCATCCACAATCCAACAGGAAAAGACCCACAACCACATGCTGACCAAGGAGGTTGCATGAGCCGAACTTTCGAGCAGCACCCCGAAGCATTCCCCACTCCCGCAGTTGCAGTGATGGGCTACGATCCAGACGCGGACGGCTGGAAGCGCGATGCGCTCGCCCAGTTGCATGCCGAGGAGGAAGCGGTTGCGGACTACTGCAACCCCGAGATCAACCTGGGCGCGCGTTGCGACTGCGTACAGGCGCGCGGCTGCAGCGAGCGGAGCCGGGTGAATCCGAAGTGCCCGGCCTGCGGCGGCTCGGGGCGGCCGACCACCGCTACCTTGGTCGCGGGCATCGACAAGCTCGCCGAGGAGATCGACGAGTTGGCTGCCACGGCGAGCGACATCTGCTTGCCGGCGAAGATGTACCTCGATCTGGCCTGGTGGCACGCAGAGAACGCCATCCGCAAGATCACGGGGCGCTGCTCGGTGAACTGCAAGCGCGGCTCGTTCTGCGCCTGCTGCAACTTCTACAACGAAATGACGGCGAAGGCTGAACGCGCAGGGAGGACCTTGTAATGCCGCAGACGCAATACACAAAGATGGCCGAGTGCACGGTGGAGTCCCTGTGGGATTCCCGCTTGGACCTGGACCGCTATCTCCAGGAGTTGAAGGCTGCTGTGCAGGGAAGGATTCAGGATATCCAAACGAGCCCCGACGATTACACGGCCGAGGAACTGAACTACGCCGAGGAGATGGAGCGCGACTGCCAGTTGAAGTTGGATCGCACAGACGCGGCCCTCTCTCAACTCCGCTGCGCCCTCGGCCAGGTGCTCCCGTCCGATGAACGGATCATCGTCGGACACATCAAGACCGCAGCCACGATCCTGCAGGAACAGAAGCGCAACTCGGAATGGAAGCGCTAATGGAATACCTGAACTGACAGAACGGGACGGCGGCGGCAAGTGCGCGGACCCTCGCCTCCACCAAACAGCAGGTAGCAGAGGCCGTGCCGCTCCCTACCAGTGGATACGGCAGCAGCACCGAAGTCGCCCGGTTCATGCCGGTAATGGACATGGAACAGGCGCTGCAACGGCGCGAGATCATCATCCAGGCGATGCAGCGTCTCATGAGGGAGGGTGTCGACTACGGCAAGATCCCCGGGGCCGGCGACAAGTCCGCGCTTTTGCAGCCTGGTGCGGACAAGTTGTGCAACCTCTTCGGACTGACTGCCCAGTACACGTTTCTGGAAAAGACCGAGGACTGGAGCGGGGAGCGTCACACTGGAGAGCCGTTCTTTTACTACCAGGTCGGCACCAGAGTCTTCCGGGGCGAGTTTCTGCTGGGAGAGGGCGTTGGGTCCTGCAGTTCGCGCGAGAGCAGATACCGCTGGCGCAAGGCGGAACGGGTCTGCCCCATTTGCGGCAAGGCCAACATCCGCAAGAGTCGGGACGGCGGCTGGTACTGCTGGAAGAAGACGGACGGCTGCGGATCCGTCTTCCCTGACGGGGACCGCTCGATTGAAGGGCAGGATGCCGGCCGCAAGCCGAACCCCGATCTCGCCGACAGTGTGAACACCATTCTGAAAATGGCTTACAAGCGGGCGAAGATCTCGGGCACGATCAACGCCACTTCGGCTGCGGAGATCTTCACCCAGGACATTGAAGACTTCCCGAATTCCACCCATACCGACGCGGTTGGCCATCCCCTGCCACCATGGTCCCAGCGCAATCCGTAGCTGAAAACCACACCACTCCCCTCAATCTGGAAATGAAACCGCCGTGGAAAAACATGCGCGAACTGGTGAAGGCCTTCGAGCAGTCGCGGGAAAAGGCTGGGGAAGCGGCGTGGCTGCAGGAACTCGGCCGCTACGGCTGGCATAGCTTGCAAGAGATGCGCAATGCGATCGACAACCGCACTCCCCATGCCAAAGAGAAGGCTGTGGAGTGCTACCGGCACCTGAAAGCGATCGGGTGCGAGGAGGTGGCATAAATGCCGGACCTCGGCTGCCTTTCCGCGCCAGCTGCGATGCCGTCTGGCCACGCCACGAGGTTCCCGTGCTCTACCGAGGTGACATCGCCCCGGCCCCTCTATGATCTCGAAGCGCATCTCGCGGCACTGATCGACACTGAGGAGATCGTGTCCGAGGAACTGGAGCAGGAGTACGCGTTGGAATTACAGTCGACCTTGGCAGCGACCGTCGAGAAGCGCGATCGCGTGGGCCAGTTCCTGGCACATTTGGAATCGCAGATTGACTTTGCGCATGCCGAGATCCAGCGCCTGCAGCAACGCGAGCGGTTCCATACCCAAGCCCTCGCCCGCGTGAAGAACTACGTCACCCACGTGATTGAAGGCCTCGGACTGGACAGCAAAGGCAGGCATCGGACCCTGGAGGGCAACACCGTCACCCTGTCCTTGCGCGGTTGCGATTCACGAGTGGAGGTCACTGATTTGGAGGCCGTGCCCACCAAATACAAGCGGGTCACGGTCACACTACCGGCGGAGACATGGGAAGTCGTGTGTGATGCACTGGAGATGGATCTGCGCGAGCAGGTGCTCGGGGAGATTCGGTCGGCCAAGGTCGAAGTCTCCGCCGGCCTGATCAAGAAGGATCTGAAATCCCAAATCGCGATACCCGGCACACGACTGAGCGGGGGCACGTACCTAGTGCGAAAGTGATGCACCCACCGTCGGGGGCGAGACCTGTAAGACACGCCCGCGTGTCATCGTCTCGCCGGCCGAAATGCACGATCATCTACACACGGGGCTCGCGCGGTGCTCGTCGCACCGATGGCCACGGCGGGTCGCGAGGCGCCGTTTCGGATTAGGGCAACTCCGTTCAGAGCACGAAAGACAATCCAATCGAGCTTGGATCACAACCCCGAATTGACCGCCGGAGAATCGGCGGCAGAAATCCTGGGCAGCACCGACTGCGGACTCCATAGAAACTGATTTTAGTTAACGCCGGAATCTCGCGCGACGAGGTTTTGATTCCACACAGGGCAATGGACTTGTAGGCAGGCCAAACTGCTATGCCGGCACATCGATCGGCTGCTTCTTCCATTCGCTGGGACGTTCTCGCCGGCCGAATGGGACCTCCGCCCCCGCCCGGGCCTGACGCATGCCCATGTTCTCTGCGGAAAGCTGGCGCATCTGGGCCCGCGGGGTTACGAGTAAGTCCGCAAACGAGCGGATTGGGGCCAGAGAGTTCGGGCTTTGCTTCCAGGCTACTGGGGACGTTAAGCAACTTGCACGCCCCGCATCAAATCGAGCAAAATTCCGAAAAGGGCACTAAGTACCTGATGTCGTTTGGAGTCTCCCCGGCTGCACCATCGCATCGACCGGCCCGGCGATTCGCATCCGGTCCGGCATCGGCAACCAGCAACTGATCGGCAATCCGGCAGCGGGCTGCAATATCTGGGAGTAGCAGCTGAGCGTAGCAACTGAGAGCGGACGTGGTGCGGCCACTGTGATACGATCACGACCAATATGCTGCGCCGCGACTTTCTAAAATCCACCGCTTCTGTCGCCTCGGCCGCCACCGCCGCACGCTCCCAAGACCGCCCGTCCCCCTCTAATCGCATCACCATGGGCGTCATCGGCACCGGCAACCAGGGCACCGGCGACATGAAGAATTTCCTCGCCGACGAACGCGTCCAGGTTGTCGCTGTCTGCGACCTGAATAAAGAATCGCCGGGCTACTGGGACGGCGCCATCGCCGGCCGCGAGCCCGCCCGCGTTCTCGTCGAATGGCAGTATGCCCGCGCCAGACGCTCCGGCAGCTACAAAGGGTGCACCGCCTACGAGGACTTCCGGGACCTGCTCGCGCGCAAGGACATCGACACCGTCCTCATCGCCGTGCCGGACCACTGGCATTCCATTCCCGTCATCCAAGCCGCCCGCGCCGGCAAAGACATCTATGGGGAAAAGCCCCTCTCCCTGACGATCTCCGAAGGGCGGGCGATGGCGAACGCCGTCAAAGCGAACAACCGTGTGTTTCAGTGCGGCAGCCAGCAACGCAGCGACGTGCGCTTCCGCAAGGCCTGTGAGATCGTCCGCAACGGCGGGATCGGCAAACTCGAAAGCGTCCTCGTCGGACTCCCGGGCGGTACGCCCGACTTCGGGCACACTCGCGACCGCCAGGATCCCGAACCCGTCCCCGAAGGCTTCAATTACGAGATGTGGCTCGGCCCCGCGCCCGAAGCTCCCTACGCGCCCGGACGCTGCCACGTCAACTTCCGTTGGATTCTCGACTATTCCGGCGGCCAACTCACCGATTGGGGAGGCCACCATCCCGACATCGCCCAATGGGGCATGGGCACTGAACTGAGCGGACCCGTCGCCATCCGCAACGGCCAGGCCCAATGGGCCAAGGAAAAGCTCTGGAATACCGCCGTCGATTATTCTTTCGAAGCCCGCTACGCCAGCGGAGTTGTCATGACGGTCTCCAGCCGCCTCCGCAGCGGCGTCACGTTCCAAGGGTCGAATGGCAGCGTTTGGGTCAACCGCGGAGCCATCGAAGCGACTCCCCAATCCCTGCTCGACTGGCAGCCGGCGGAGAAAGACATCCACCTCTACCGGAGCGACAACCACGCCCGGAATTTCATCGACTGCGTCATCTCCCGCAAGGAGACCGCGGCGCCGATTGAACAGGCGCACCGTTCGATCACGATTGCCCACCTGGGCAACATCAGCCTTCGCCTCAGCCGCGACCTTCGCTGGGATCCGGCCAAGGAGCAGTTCATCGGCGACGAATCGGCCAGTCAGATGCTGACGCGTCCAATGCGCAAGCCTTGGTCGATCAACGCTTGAAGGGGATGGGTCTGGTGGCGCGCCTTTCGCGGCGCGCGGTGCAACTCGGCATGGGATTCGCGCTGCTGGCGGCCGTCACCGCCATGCTCATGAGCCAGTTGTCCCTGTTCCCGGCGGGCGGTACGGCGATCGGGCTGCAGGGCTGGCGGCTGGCCGCCGGCGTAGTGGGTAACTTTCTGTTCGCGGCCATCAGCACACTCGGCATTGGGTTCTACGCTCCGTGCATGACACTGGTGAGCCTGCCGGGGATGAATCCGGCCACGGCGTTCCCCATCATGATGGGTTCGGGCGCATTCCTGATGCCAGTAGCCAGTTCGCGCTCCGTGTGGAGGCGCGCCTACTTCGTTCCGGTAGCGGCAGGACTGGCCGCCGGCGGACTGCTGGGGGTGCCGCTGGCAGCGTTCGTGGTGAAATCGCTGCCCCTCACGGCATTGCGTTATCTGGTGATGATCGTGGTGCTCTACGCGGCAGTGCTGATTCTGCGCTCCGCCCGCTACTCTGCCGAACCTTCAGGCAAGTGATCTGGCCTCCATCCGGCAGCTGAAAGCGCTCACTGCTTCTTTTCGAAGCGGGCGTCCACCAGCACCCAGGTATTCGGATCGAGCGTCACCACTTCCGGCGCGCCCTCCGACGCAATCTCGAAGTGCTGCTGCTTTTGCGTCATCTCGAGTTTTTCGATGCGAGCGCCGCCGATCCCGATCTCCAGCGGCAACCGGTACGCGTCACCCTTCTGCGTTTGCAGCAGATCGATTTCCACTTTTTTCGTGCCGGCATTGTATTTCCACCCGCCCTCGATTGCCGGCGAAGGAGTGCGATGGAGCCACTGGGCAAAGAACCAGCCCAGATCCTGTCCCGAGTTCTCTTCCATCACGCGCCGGAAATCTTCGGTGGTCGCGTTGCTGTCGCGGTACCGCCGGTAGTACTCGCGGATGCCGGTTTGAAATTTGTCCGTCCCGATCTGCGCGCGCAGCATGTGAAGCACCCATGCGCCCTTCTGGTAGATGAGCTGGTTCAGCACCTTCTTCATATCCGCGAGATTGTTGTGAACCACCGTGAACTGGGGATTCTGTTTTTCCAGTACAAACACCCGGGCGCGGCTGTTCTTCAATCCCGCGACAAAGGCATCGCGCCCCTGCACGTGCTCGCTCGTCAGGAGTGTGAAGTAGGTGGCGAAGCCTTCGCTCAGCCAGACATCGTCCCAGTCTTTCTCCGTGATGGAATCGCCGAACCACTGGTGAGCGATCTCGTGCCAGACCACGTTTGCCGAAGAGCGGCAGCAGCCGTAGAAGATCACACTGGCGTGCTCCGTGCCTCCGCCGAATCCCGGTGCGGTAGCCCAGACGTTGGCCAGCCTCTCATACGGGAACGGCCCGATGTACCCGTTGAAAAACTCCATCGCCTGCCGTGTAGGCGTCTCAAATGTCGCGATGCCCGCATCCCTTTCCTGGGAGGGAACCCAGGTCTCGAGCGAAATCCCCGCCGCTGTTCCGTACTGCCGCGCCGAAAATTGCGCCACCCCGATGGCGTTCAGCCACGAGGCTATCGGCACCGATTGTTTCCAGTGCGTCAGGCGCATGCCGCCCCCCAAGTCCCGAACTTCCTGCAGCAGTCCGTTAGCCACCACCTGATACATCGCCGGCGCGGTGACCAGAAATTCGCTGGTCGCCTTGTCATACGGGTGATCGATGATCGGCAGCCACTGGTGCGCCAGGTCCGGCCAGTTCACACTGAAAATGCCGCGGTCCCCGTGGCTGTTCCTGGAAGCGTACAATCCGCTCGCGGGCGTCCCGCGGTACTTCACCGTGCACTGCCGCCGCTCTCCGGCTTTCGACGGCGTTGGCAGCGTGATGGCCAGCCGGTCCGCCGTATGCTGGTAACGCACCACCGTTCCGGTGCAACTGACGCCGGAAACCGTCATTCCCTTGCCAGCGTTCGGCGACGCCAGGTCGAGCTGGAATTCCGTCAACCCGTCTTTGAGGAAGCGCAGGTCCGCGGTAGCCTCGCCCGCGATCTCGTCGTTGTCGTCGGTGAGCGTCAGCCGGAAAATGTAGTGGATCGCGTCTACCCCGCTCTGCCGTGGGTAGGTGTCGCCGAACAGCGCCGGAGCAAGCGCGCCGAGAATCGATATCGCTGTGAGAAGCTTCATAGTGCGCCAAGGCAGATTGTACGCCAGAATCGGACGACGGTCAGTTCAGCGCAATTGGCTTGACCACCAGCGTGGTCGACTCCTTCATCGTCCCCGCCGCAATCTCGATCCGGTACGTACCTGCCACCACCGGAGGGCCAGATTCCGTCCGAAGGTCCCACGTTGCCTGATTGATCCCCGCAGCGCCATCCGGTTTCAGTGTGCGCACCGTGTTCCCTGCGGCATCGGCGATCGTGATCTGAGCGGGCTGCGCACTGGCCAGCCGGAAGAAGATGTCCGCGCGGCCCGGCGGCTTTGGATTCACCTCCAGCGAAACTGCAAATTGCAGCGATACTGTCCGCGGAGCGAACAGGTGTAGCGGCTTCGCGGCGATCTCCGGTGTCAGCGTCTGCACCGGGCGCGCATCCAACAGAAACAGGCTCCGCCCGTGGGTGGCGATCACGATTTGATCGGCCCGCGGGTGAATTGCGAGGTCTTCCACCGGCGTAGTCGGCAGGTCCCCGCAAAGCGATTGCCAGGTTGCCCCTTGATCGAGCGAGACGTAGACGCCCGCGTCGGTTCCCACATACAGCACCTGCGCGCGATGTGGATCCTCGCGAATTACGTTGATGGCCTCAGCCGGCAGATTGTGGGCGATCGGCGTCCAGGTCGCGCCGAAATCGGTGGAGCGGTACAGGTACGCCGTGGCGTCGTCGGAGCGGAATCCGGTCAGCGAGGCATACACCGTCCCCAGTTCGTGCTGCGAGGCGATGACGCGGCTCACCCACTTGCGCGGCAGTCCTCCGCTGACGTTCTTCCATGCCTTGCCGTCATCGCGTGTGACGAAGAGGTCGCCGCCTTCCATGCCGGCGTATAGCAGTCCCTGCATCAGCGGCGATTCCGAGAGCGTCGTGACCGCGCCGTAATGCACCAGGTCGCGCTCGCGCCCGGCAGACTCGCCGAGATCGGGGCTGATTTGTCGCCAGTTGGCGCCGCGGTCGTTGGACTTGACAATGACGCTCCCGCCTGCGTACAGCACCCGCGGATTGAATTGCGAAACCAGGAACGGCGTGTAGAACGCGAAGCGCCACGCGGACTGCCCGGCCGGAGCGCGCGGCGACAGACGTTCCACGGCCGGTCCGGGAACAGCCGGATTGCCTGCCGCCAGGTTCATCCGCTGGATGGCGCCGTTCTGTTGTTCGAAGTAGGCCATGCGCGGATCGGCGGGATCGGGCAGCACGGTGTAGGAGTCGCCACCCGTCCACTGGTCGAGCCACACGTGCCGCCAGCCGTCGTTGGCCGCGTGCGCATCGTCAGGGCGGTAGGTGGACAAGGCATACAGGCCGCCGTTGTCCTGGCTGCCCGCGAAGATGGTGTACGGATCCTTGCCGTCGAAGGCGACGGTGCTGAACTGGCCGATCGGAAGGTTGTTGAGATGCAGCCATGTCCGGCCCCGATCGTAGGACTGAAAGACGCCTCCGTCATTGCCCAGGATCAACCGGCTGGGATTGGCCGGGTCGATCCACAGCGCGTGCTGGTCGAGATGCAGCGCCGTGCCCTCAGTGTCATGAACACGCCGGATCACCTCGCCTACCCGTTGATAAGTTCTGCCGCCGTCACTGGAACGATACGCGCGGTTACCCAGGATGTAGATTTCGTTCTCGTTATCCGGCGATACCTGGATGTCGCAGAATTTCCAGCCATACACCGTGAAGACCGGATACAGATCGTCCGTGTTCGCCTTGCGCCATGTCTCGCCGCGGTCATCGGAGCGGTAAACCTCGCCGCCGGCCGTTTCCCGCCCCCGGGCACCCGGTTGGGGCGCGGCGTTGTCGAGAAACGTGTACACGATCCGCGAATTGGTGGGCGCGATAGCGATGTGGCTTCGTCCCAGCGGTCCGGGCGGCAGCCCTTGCGTGAGTTTCTTCCACGTCGTGCCCCCATCGGTGCTGCGGTAGATACCGCTCTCCGGTCCACTGGGCAGTTGCCAGGCCGAGGCGAACATGGTTTCGGGATTGGCCGGGTCCAGCTCCACATCGATCACGCCGGTCTGGTCGCTAATGTACAGCACCTTCTGCCAGTTCTTCCCCCCGTCGCGGCTGCGGAACACCCCGCGTTCGGTATTGCGCGACCAGAAGTGCCCCATCGCGGCGACATAAACAATATTGGGATCGCGGGGATGCACCACCACTCTGCCGATATGCTGGGTGTCGCCCAGACCCATTGCCTGCCAGCTTTGCCCGCCATTGATCGACTTGAAAACTCCGGTGCCGGGGAACGACGGTCCGTCGAAGCGAGGCTGGACTTCTCCCGTACCCACCCAGACGATATTAGGATCGGACGGCGCGACGGCGATATCTCCGATAGCGAACGCGGACTCATGCTCGAAAACCGGGGTCCAGGTCATGCCGTTGTCCGTACTCTTCCAGACGTTGCCGGCGCCAGGTCCGGCGTAAATCGTGCTGGAGCCCGGCGAGGGAACCGCAATCGCGCCGACACGCCCGCCTTGCAATGAGGGGCCCAGAGGCTCCCAGTGCAGATTCCGGAACTGCGAACGATTGAGGAGTTGCTGATGCGCCTGCCACGCTGGCAGGCTCGCTACAGTTCCGGATGTCTGCGGCGCCGGGCTCAGTGCTCGAACGGTCACAGCCACGGTCGCCAGAGTACACACCACCATGCGCAACGCGAGAGCTATGCGGCTTGTGGTTTTGGACACGGCGGTAAGGCCCGGGCCAGCACTGACGGGCTTCACCCTTAGGATCGAGATTCCGGAATTGAAGTTCACCAGGTTCTCCCTTGCGCATCTGCGTCAAGTCGCCAATTTGGCGGCGAAACTAAGTTTAGCGGATCAACCAGGAATAGGGAACGAATCGGGAAGCCGGCAAACGCCGTGATTCATGGCAGTGATAGAATCGACCTAATCTCATGAGGAACAGGATCCCGTCTTCAGCAGCCTTCGCCCTCGCCTGGGCGATCGCAATGCCGGCCCTTGCCGGTGCCCAGGAAGACGGACCCGCGTTCTTCGAGACCAACATACGGCCCTTGTTCGCGCGCCAGTGCCAGGCCTGCCACTCGGCAGCCGCGGGAATGGGAGGGTTACGGCTGGATAGCCGCGAGAACCTGCTCAAGGGCGGGACGCGCGGCCCTGCGGTGGTTCCAGGTAAGCCCGCTGAAAGCCTTCTGCTGAATGCGGTGATGCAGTCGGGCGGTCTGAAGATGCCTCCCTCCGGCAAGCTGAAGGATGGTGACATCGCACTCATCGGACGATGGATCGCAATGGGCGCACCTTGGGGCGCACCTGTTGAAACCAGCGCGAAGACGTCCGCACCGAAATACTGGGCTTTCGTGCCCCCGGTGGCAGCGAAAGCTCCGCCCGTACAGAATGCCTCGTGGGTCACGTCGCCGATCGACGCTTTCATCTTGAGCGCGCTCGAGAAGAAAGGCCTGAAGCCTGCGCCGCCCGCCGACAAGCGCACTCTGATCCGCCGCGCCACATTCGATCTGACCGGGTTGCCGCCGACGCCGGAAGAACTGAAGGCGTTCCTCGCTGACAACAGTCCCGATGCGTTCGCAAATGTAGTGGACCGCCTGCTGGCCTCGCCTCATTATGGAGAGCGCTGGGCGCGCCACTGGCTCGATGTGGCCCGTTATGCCGATTCAAACGGCCTCGACGAAAACCTGGTCTACCGCAACGCATGGCGGTATCGCGATTACGTGATCGGCGCGTTCAATAAAGACAAACCTTACGATCAGTTCGTCAAGGAGCAACTCGCCGGAGACCTTCTTCCCGCCGCCGATGACGCGACACGGTTCGAACACTGGACCGCCACCGGCTTCCTCTCGCTCGGCGCCAAGATGCTGGCCGAAGACGACCCGGTCAAAATGCAGATGGATATTGTCGACGAACAGATCGACACCACAGCGCGGGCGTTTATGGGACTGACAGTCGGCTGCGCCCGCTGCCACGATCACAAGTTCGACCCCATTCCTACGGCGGACTATTACTCCATGGCCGGGATCTTCCTCAGTTCCAAGACCATGGAGGACTTCAAGGTGGTGGCCACCTGGCACGAGTTTGTGCTGGCTCCCGAGGCAGAGCGCCGGAACCTGAAGGATCACCTGGACCTCATTTCCGCCAAAGGCAAAGAGATCGGCAAGATTTCCGATCGCGAAAACAGGGTCCTGGCCAAGGAAGGGCGCGCCAAGATCGGCCAGTACCTGCTGGCTTCTCTCGATGCGCTGCGCTACGACAAAATCGACCTCAAACCCGTGCACCTGAAAGGCGGGGCGCCCACGCTGCAAAGGACCAGCGAGAGTTTCGAGCGCGGCAACGTCAACCGTAAAATCGTCAAGAGCAGCGCCAATACTCCAGAGAAATCGAAGGGCCCGTACTTTGCGGAGTATGACGTGACCGTCCCTGCAGCGGGCCGCTATCAATTGGATGTACTGGAACAGGAAACCGGATTCGGTACGGCTGACATCCACATCAACGGTGTGTTGGAAAGCGCCGGACAGGGAGCGGTGACGAATCGCGAAGCATCGCCCGACGCCGGAGGCTGGTCCGTGTCCGGCGTCTACGAGTTGCGGGCCGGGAAGAATGTGGTCCGGCTCGAGCACAAGAATCGCTATCCGTACTTCGAAGCCTTCACGCTCACGCCATTCGCGGGCGCCGAGGCGCCGAAGTCCATCCACCAGGTAGCGCGACAGTATGGCGTGAATCCAGGCTATCTGGAACAGTGGGTGGAAGACATGGGCCGCGCGAAGGGCGCGCCGAATTCCGTACTGCTGCCGCTATTTGCCTACCAGGAGAAGCATACTCTGAAGGGCGACGCCCTGACGGGCTGGACCTCCGCGGCGAGCCCGCGATTCCGCGGGTACGAGCCCGCTTCACGGGCGGAACTCGCCGCCCGCTACCAACAACTCTTCGACGAAGCGGCGAAGGCCTGGGACGAGTTGGAAGCGAAACGAAGCGCCGAATCGGGCGGCGAAGCAGTGAAAGTGGAGCGCAACGCCGTCAAACAGGATGAAGGTTTGCCGGACCCAGTTCTCGAAGCCTTCCGCGAAGTATCGTTTGCAAAAGCCGGGCCTTTCCGCGCTCCGGATGACGCGAAGCATTACTATCCACAAGCCGCGCAGGGCGAGATCGCGAGCCTGGAGAAGGAAAAGAAGTCTCTGCAGGACACGACTCCGGACCTGCCGAAGGCGATGGGGATACAGGAAAGCGATAAGATCGCCAATGCCAGGATCAACATCCGCGGCAGCCACTGGACCCTCGGCGAGGAAATGCCGCGCCGCTTTCTGCGCGTGGTAGCGGGCGAGAATCAGACACGCGTTCCCGACACACAGAGCGGACGCCTCCAATTGGCCGAATGGCTCACGCAGCCGGATCATCCGCTTACCAGCCGTGTGATGGCGAACCGCCTGTGGCGCTGGCATTTCGGACGCGGCATCGTGCCGTCGACCGATAACTTCGGCCGGCTCGGCGAGATGCCCACCAACCAGCCTCTGCTGGACTGGTTGGCCGTTCAGTTCGTCGATAAGAAGTGGTCGATCAAAGATATGCACCGCCTGATCATGCTTTCCAGCACTTACCGGATGGGCTCGGACTATGACGGGAAAGCAGCGGAGGTTGACCCGGAGAACACCCTTCTCTGGCGGGCCAACCGGCAGCGCCTCGAAGCCGAGGAGATCCGCGATGCGGTAACCGCGGTGACGGGAGAGATCGATCTGGCCCCCGGCGGAACGTTGCTCACGTACAAGGACCGGGCCTACGTCGCGAACACTTCGAAGCGGGGCGCCAACGACTACGACAACCCGCGGCGTGCCGTCTATCTTCCGGTGGTGCGCAGTTCACTCTACGAAATGTTCCAGGCGTTCGATCTGCCCGATCCGGCGACCCCCACGGGCGACCGCTACTCCACCGTGATCGCGCCGCAGGCGCTGTTCATGATGAACTCGACTCTGATGCTGAAGAGCACCCGGAATATGGCGAAGAAGTTGCTGGATCGCGCCGACCTCGATGATGCAGCACGCATACGCGAAGCCTGGGAAAAAGCGCTGTCGAGATCTCCCTCGGCGAGCGAAGTGGACCGCGCCCAAACCTTTATTGCCCGAGTGGAAAAGGCGATGGAGGATAAGGAAAAAGATCCGGCGGCCCGCCGCCTGTTCGCTTGGGAAAGTTTCTGCAAGGCGCTGCTTGCGTCGAACGAATTCATCTATTTGGACTAGAGGAAGGTATGAACCGTCACTGGAATTCCTATCTGAACCGCACGCTTTCGCGGCGCGAACTGCTGCGCGTCAGCAGCGCGGGTTTTGGATCCGTCGCGCTTGCCGGGCTGCTTGGCGAACAGCAGGTGCGGGCGGCGGCGAGTGCCGGCGCCAATCCCCTGGCGGTCAAGGAGCCGCACTTCCCTGCCCGGGCCAAACGCGTCATTTTTTTGTTCATGCACGGAGGCCCGTCGCAGGTGGATACTTTCGACTACAAACCTCTGTTGAAGCGCGATCACGGTAAACCGCTGCCTTTCGCACGCCCGAAGGTAGTGTCCGGCCAAACCTATAATCTGCTGAAGTCGCCCTGGGAGTTCAAGCAATACGGGCAGAGCGGCATGTGGGTAAGCGACCTGTTTCCTCAGGTTGCGCAGAAGGTGGACGACATCTGCTTCATCAAATCCATGTGGGGTTCGAATTCGCGCCACGGCGGCGCGCTGTTGGAGATCCACACCGGCAGCGATACGTTCGTACGCCCGTCCTGGGGATCGTGGGTTACCTACGGACTCGGCAGCGAGAATCAGAATATGCCGGGCTTTGTCACCATCTGCCCCACGCAGAGCCACGGCGGCGCAAACAACTACAGTTCCGGGTTTCTGCCTGCGCCCTACGCCGGCACCCCGATCGGCTCGGTGGGCATCAAGGCGCGCGACGCCAAACTGCCCTACATTACGAATACCGAAACGCCCAAAGAGATTCAGCGCATGGAGCTCGACTTTGCGCAGGAGTTGAACCGCGAGGAACTCAAGCGGACCGGTCCCGACGCCGCACTCGAAGGCCGCATCGAGTCGTTCGAACTGGCTTTTCGGATGCAGGCCGAAGCGCCGGATCTACAGGACGTCAACGGGGAGTCGGACGCCACCAAGAAGCTCTACGGGCTGGACAAGCCGATCACGGAGGACTTCGGCCGTCAGTGCCTGATGGCCCGCCGGCTGTCGGAAAAAGGCGTCCGCTTCGTGCAGGTGAGCCATACCTACAAGTGGGACCAGCACTCCGACCTGTTGCGCGACCATGCACAGAACGCCAAAGAGGTCGATCAGCCCATCGCCGGCCTGCTGGCGGACCTTAAGGCGCGCGGACTTCTAAAAGATACCCTCGTCGTTTGGGGCGGAGAGTTCGGTCGCACTCCCACCGCCGAAGGCTCCGATGGCCGCGATCACAATCCCGAAGCCTTCACCTACTTCCTCGCGGGCGGCGGCGTCAAACCAGGACTGCAGTGGGGAGCGACCGATGACTACGGCTATTACTCGGTGGAAAACAAAGTCCACTTCCACGACCTGCACGCCACCATCCTGCATCTGCTGGGACTCGATCACAAACGACTGACCTATCGGTATGCAGGCAGGGATTTTCGTCTGACGGATGTCCACGGAGAAGTGATCAAAGGAATCGTCAGTTAGAAGTTGCTCGGTGCATGGATGTTGCGACATCGACTGGCGAGGCGGGGGCCCCGACGCCAAAGTGATCGCGCTACCGCGCCTCGGCGGCTTGCAGCACCGCTATACGTGGCGCCCGGCGTAGATGCCCCATCACACCGCGAATCTGGATGCGGCCGGGAAATCACCGGGCGGGAATGCCGCGCTCAGTTCGCGAAAAACAAAGCGAGTCACCCAATCCATGTTGGCGGTGCAGATGATAGCGACGCACGAGGCGGGGCTCCTGTTCATCCGCCGTTCCACCGGTTCACGGGGTGTTTATTCCGCTTTTCTGTTCTGCCCTCCCGCGCGATAGAATCGTTTCAAAGCTCGGGACGCGCGGCAGGTTCGCATCGTTGTGCGAGTAGCTCTCCGAGAAGCCAATAACGAAGCCATGAAGGGATGCTCCGCATCCCGCCGGAGGCACACTTTGAATCGCCGAGATTTCTGTATCAACCTGGCTGCGATCCCGATGGCCATGTCCGTACCCTCGTTGCGGGCCGCCCCCGAAGCAGCGCCGCCCGCTGCTCCGGCGATCTGGGACCACACGGCCAAGATTCAGTTTGTGCTCCAGGATCTGCTGGACCACCCCTTCTACTGGTGGCCCACCACGCTGCTCACCTATCCGATCGAATTTCGCCAGCCCATCGAACTCGATCGCCTCGTTCTGACGCGCACGGACACGGGCGAGACGCTTCCCATTCAGTTTTCCGACGTGGTCCGCGACGCATCCGGCATTCGCTCCGCGACCCTGAGTTTCCTCTCGGATCTGCCCGGCGGCGCACGCCGCGAGTTCGTGCTCTCCGCCGGCGCCTCCGCGCCGAACCGCGCTCCTCTGGTGAAGGAACTCCACGAGGGCGCCACCATCATCCTCGATACGGGCGTAATGCGCGTTCGCATTCCGGCCACGCAGGAGGTCCGCGGCGACGCCCCCGGCCCCATCCTCCAGGTCTCCCGCGGCGGGGCGTGGGTGGGCACTTCCACGCTTTCCTTCAGCGATGGTAGGGTGACCCGCATCACCAGCCGGCGTGTCGCCGAAGGGCCGCTCTTCGTCGCCTATGAGATCGCATATGAAAGCGCCGGCGGTTCCCGCTACGTGGCGCGGGTCCAATGCGAAGCCGGCTTCGACTTTGTCCGCCTGCAGGAAGATATGGAAGGGCTGCGCCCCGGCGTGCAGGGCGCCTTCACGTCCACCTGGTCCGGCTTCGACGTAACCCATCGCCAGGCCGCCAATCATCCCGTCCCCCTGGTTCCCACGATCGGAGATTACGATAACTACAAGTGGGAGAAGATCGACGAAACCTGGCGTGGACGGGACATCATCATGGGCTCCAGCCGGCCCGTCTACTTCGAAATGCCGCCCAAAGGCGAGTTGCCCTTCTGCCTCGGCATTTTTCAATCCTGGCCGGCCTATCACGTCTCCACCAGCGCCAACTTCTGGAACCGGCGCACCGGCGACGCCCTCGGCATCTTCATCGATAAGACCGCCGGCTGGCAGGATCATGAGTACGCCTATGAGGTCGGCTCGACTCTGTTGCAGGTCCGCTTCCACTACCAGGATGACCGCTTCTTCTGGCGCTGGCCCCTGTGCCGCGGGCGGCGCTCCACCTGCGTGGCGTTCTACGATCACGAAAAAGACAAGCGGGCCATGCACGAGTTTGAGCGCGCCACGGAGGGCGTGACCTACCGCGGGCTCAACTACCAGGTGGGCCGCGCCTTCACCTCCCATGCGAAGTTCCTGCAAAACCGCTACGGCACGCTGGATCTCAACGCGGTGAAGGACTGGTTGCTCGAGTATCCGAAGGACGGGCGTCAGCCGCCGGTGATTTTGTCCATTGGGATGATCCACGATCCGGCTGAGCTGGAGCGCATGGTCATGACTTCCGGCTACGTCAACACACTGCCCATCCACGGCACGCGGGAGAATGGCGGCAGCGGCCCCATTCCCGGCCGCAACATCGTCAATTTCAGCCCCGTCCCCGCCCGGCAGATCGAGGGCGCATGGGTGGGCGGCTTCAATTCAAGCCGCGCCGCGATGGACGAACGGCAGCGCAAGCGCCTGACCGCCATGTACCTGTTTATTGCCTACGTGCACTTGAGCGATGACTACATGCCGATCGTGCCGATGCTCGGCGGTCATCCCAATTTCCTGGCCGACGTGAAGTCCGCCCTGGCCGTGATGCCGTTCCTCTTCCCCGACCACCCCATGGCGGCAACGTGGGCCGATCACTGGCAGAAATGCCTCGAGCTCAACACCCGCTTCAACATCCGCCCCGACGTGAAAAGCTGGGACGCGATGGGCGGCCGCTGGACGGAGAATCTGGGCACGTACGTGTGGGCGTTTCTAAAGCCGTCCTTGCGGTCGGCACTCCTGCTGCGGCAGTTCGATGGCGTGGAGCGCATGCTGTCGCCGCAGCTTGCGCTGCTGGCCGGCTGGCTGGTCAACGCGCTTTCCGCTCCGTTCGACGGAGAGACCGAAGAGGGCTTCGGCGTGCTGACCAAATTCGATGGCGGCAGGGATTGGGGCGTGGTCGCGCCCGGCAAAGGTCCGCGCCGCGTCTATCCACCTCAAGGCTCTCACTCCGAACGGCGCATGACTCCTTCGTCGCTGTGGCATCTGGGCCGGACGCTGCAACGCTACGCACCGCTCGCCGCCGAGTACGCCATGTGGGCCGCGCGCCCCACGGATCTGGATGCGGAGGAACGCCCGCCCGTTACCAAGACCTGGGAGAAGCTGGAAAACGTGCCCGATAACCCCGGCACCAATCCGCATCTGCGCAGCGCGAAAATGACCGGCTATGGCATCGTTCTGCGCGCGGCGCATGGCACGGCCGAGGAACTCTCCCTCCATTTGCAGCAGATTGACGAGAGCCCCAACTACCGCTGGGGCCGCGCCGGGGAGGGCGGCTGCGGCGTGCTCTACTTCTTCGCCGCCGGCAAAGCCTACAGCAACAATGGCCCGGAGGACACGGGCGACCGCATCGATCAGGACACGGATTTCTGCACCACCTTCGGCGTCTTCAAGGAAGGGAAGTTTCGCGCAATCGGCATGAACGTGCTCTCGCGCCCGCTCTACGATCTCGGCGCGGGCCAGTTCGCCGAACTCGTGCCGCGCGAAGGAGCCACGGCCTACGCGGCGCCCGAGTATGTGAGCCGCAGCGTACTGCTCGCCGGACAGGAGTATTTCGTGCTGTATGACCAGGTGATGGATTCGAGCATCCATCATCGCCTCTCCTGGTTCGTGCGCCGCGGCGAGGAACTGCCGGCCATCCAGCGCCTGCGCGGCGCGGAGCGCGGCGGCTATGAGGCGGCACGCACCGCCGTGGAGACCGACACCAGCCATGGCGCGTGGTTCGATGGCGTGGGCGATTCCATGGCCGTCGTGAGCCACCGCAAGGATGTGGTGGCCCAGGCCGCTGCCTTCGGCTGCCGCGTGCGCTTCACCGGCGGCGAGGACCTCATCTTCCGCAATCCGGAGCCGGTCCATTTTGACGAAGCCGGGAAAGTGTTTGACGGGACGGCGGGCTTCCTCCGATCCGCGAAAGACAAGACCGAGTTCGCTCTGTTCCACGGAACCCGGATTGGCCTGCCGGAGATCACCTTCAGCACGCAGGATACGGAACTGGGAATTGGCGGGTCGATCGTACCCGGCCAGGCGCCGCGTGGCGTGTACGACGCGCCCAAGCCGACATCGGTCAGAGTCGCCGCCGCCGGCATCACCGACCAAACCGTTTTCTACATCGACGGCCAGGCCCGCACCGGCAGGCGCGAAACCGGCGCGCTCGTAGTCGACCTGCACCAGGGACGCCACCATTGGGAACTGACGGACCGCCTGCCTTTCCCCGTCGCTCCGCGCATCCTGCGGACCGAAAACCGCGCCGGCGGTGCGCGCGTTCTGATTTCGCCCGTCCCCTCGGCCTCGCAATACCGGCTGGAGTTCAGCGAGGATGTAGGCCAAACCTGGTCTTCCGTGCGCGCGCAGGCGGAACCCGCCATCGATATCAGCGGCCTGCCGGAGGGGCGGAAGGTGCACGTTCGCGCCGTGGCTCTGAACGCACAGCACGAAAGCGCGCCCGGACCGGACTACCCTCTCTACATCACCAGCCAGCCCCCGCTGCCGCCCGATGGCCTCCATGTGGATCTGGCCCAGGGCGCAGCCACCGTGACTTGGGGAGAGGTCCTCGGAGTTGCCGAATACCGTCTCTACGCGCGGGCCAGGGGAGCAAAGGAATTCACGCTTCTCTATCGCGGCCCCAACCGCGTCTGCACGGATCGGCGCCCCGGCATCCAGCCCTGTCATCCGATACCAGGCGCCCGCGGCGGAGCCCCGCTCGCCGGCATCGTGGAATACGCCGTGTCGTCCGTGAACGGCAACGGCGAAGGCGTTCGCTCCCGTGCCGCGGACACCGATCCCTCCTCGTGGCGCAATTGGGATCCCAAGCCGGGCGAGCCATTCCGGCGGCTGTACAGTTCCGCGCCGATCTATCCGCCCTCGGCCGGCCTGTGGCCTCGATACTACCCGGATTGACGGGGACCGAATCGCAATCGAAGGGCCGTAACTCCAGATTGGGTAATCGGACTTTTCCCACGACGCAGAAGGTCGTCACGCGCCACCCGTTGTGAACAGCAAGTTTCGCCCGCCGCGCCGGCAGGCCAATTTTGACTTTGCTACCAGACACGCGAGGTGATAGAGTCTTCCCAAGAGTTCAAGAGCCGATAATCCGTTTATGGAGGAAATGATGGCCGAAGAGAAGAAAGGCCTTACAAGAAGAAGTTTGGGGAAAGCCCTGGCCGCTGCCGGCACCGCCGCTGCGTCCGCCGGGACTGTGCTGGGCCAAGCCCCCGCCCCGGCGCCCGCCAGTCAGGCGCCGGCTCCACCCGCCATCGGGCCAAGAGTAGCCGGCGTAGCCATAAACGATCAGCTCGTATTCGGCGGCATCGGGCTGCGCAGCCGCGGAATGCACGATCTCAGGCAGTTGCTGAGCGATCCGCGCGTGAAGTTCGCGGCCATCGCCGACATTCGGGATAGCGCCCGCGAGATGGTCAAAAGCACCGTCGACAACTATTACAAGAACAATGACTGCGTGATGTATAGCGACCCGGCACAACTGCTCGCGCGCAAAGACATCGATTGCCTCCTGATCGCCACCAGCGACCGCTGGCACGGACCCATGGCGATGTGGGCGGCACAATCCGGCAAGGACATGTACATCGAAAAACCGGCCGCCATGTCGATCACCGAGAGCTACGCCCTCGCCGACAATGTGCGCCGCTACGGTGTGGTCTACCAATCGGGCTGCCAGCGCAAGAACCAGTTCGCGTTCGAATTCGCGGTGGGACTGGCGCGCAGCGGCAAGCTGGGACGGCTGCTCGAAGTGCACGCCGATACCGCCATCGGGTTGGGCGCGGTCGATGCCGGCGGGCACGGCTGGTGGCCGGCGGATGCTCCCGAACCGAATCCGCTGGTCTTCGACTGGGACAAGTGGCTGGGTCCCTGCCTCTGGCGCCCCTACAATTCCAACTATCCGGACCGCGGCAGGGGTGAGTTCTGGGATTTCCACGCCGGCCTGCTGGAATGGGCGTCGCACACCGTTGCCATGGCGCAATGGGCCGCCGACATGGAGTACACCGAACCCGTCGAATACGTGCCCGAAGGCGGCACCTTCCGCGGCGACGGCCTCATCGACCGCTACACGATCTACTGCAAGTACGCCAATGGCGTACGCCTGATCCTGCGCAACCACAGTTGGATGGGGCTCGGCTCGTGCAGCAACCGCTTTGTAGGAACGGAAGGCTGGGTAGAAACTGGGGATAGCGGCCGGATCGAGGTCTCTTCCAACCTCCAGCCTCTGTTGCCAACGGCCAAGGGCACCCGCTATGACCCGACCCTGGAACATATGCGCGAGTTCCTGGAAAGCGTCCGGGCCAGGGTTCAACCGCGGGCGAATGCGGACGTCACCGCGCACACCCACGTTGCCGCGCACGCGGCCTGGATCTGCGCGCAACTGAACCGGAAGCTGACCTGGGATCCTGCCAGGCGAATGTTCCTCAACGATGAAGAAGCCAACCGCATGCGCAGCCGGGCCTATCGTGAACCCTGGCGGATGGAAGCGCTGGCCAGCAGCATGTAAGGGTCACAGAAGAGGATAAGGAGCTGATTGAAATGCCACAAGCACCTGTACAGACACAACCGCCACAACCGGCAGCAGGCCGTGGAGCCGCGCCGGCGCAGCCCGCCCCCAGTCCGAAAGTCCCACCCGAATTCGACGGGCTGGCGATCTGGAAAATGGAGCCGGCGAAACTGCTCGCGCTCGTCAAAGACCCGAATTCCACCGTATTTCAGAAAGCCATCGCCTGCAAGAAGCTCGCCTTCGTCGGGAACAAGGATGCCGTACAACCGATGGCGGCGCTGCTGGGCCACCCGCAACTCTCCTGCTACGCCCGCTTCGGGCTGGAGCCGAATCCCGACCCCTCCGTGGACGACGCCCTGCGTGCGGCGCTGCCGAAATTGAAGGGGCGCCAGCAGGTGGGTGTCATCACCACGATTGGCGTGCGCAAAGACGCCAAAGCACTAGACGCACTCACGAAGTTGATCGACGATAGCGATCCGGAAATTGCCCAGGCCGCATCCGCGTCGGTGGGAATGATCGGGGGACTGCAAGCCTCCAAAGTGCTGCGCGCGGCCTTGGATCGTACCAAGCTTCCGGTGTTCCCCGTGGTGGCCCGGGCCGCTCTGCTCTGCGCCGAAGGGCTGATGCCGGCCAACCGGACGCAGGGGTTGGAACTGTATGCCCATCTCTCCGGCAGCACGATGCCGGAACCGGTGCGCCGCGCGGCGCTGCGTGTCCTCAATGCCGCCGGACCCGCGCCGGCGGGAATGAAGCAGTATCCGCCGCCGACGGGCGAGGCTGCCGATAAAGACCATAGCGGCTTCCTGGGACGCGGCCGCTGAGTCCGCGGGCTGGCCCCGTGCCCGGTCATGCCATGCCCCGTTCCCAGTCATGAGAGCCACGCTCGTCATCCAGATAATCGCGGGGGCGGCGCTATTCGCCCCCGTGCCGCTTGCCGGTCAGGAGGCGAAACCCGCCGCCCCCGTGGCTGGCCCCTGGCGCCCGCTCTTCGACGGCAAATCGCTGGCGAACTGGAAGGAATCGGACTTCTTCGGAGCCGGCAAAGTCAGCATCGAAAATGGCGCCATCACCATCGGCAAGGGTTTTCTCACGGGCATCACGTGGGCGGAGGCGTCGCCCCCGTTCCCCGCTACCGGTTACGAGATCCGTATTGAGGCGGCCCGGTTGGCAGGCAGCGATTTCTTTGCCGGGATCACCTTCCCCGTGCGCGATTCCTTCTGCACCTGGATCAACGGCGGCTGGGGCGGTCAGGTCGTGGGCCTCTCCAGCATCGATGGCGCCGATGCTTCGATGAACGAGACTACGCTCAACCGCAACTTCGAGCTCGGACGCTGGTACTCCCTGCGCCTGCGCGTCGGTTCCGACTCCATCTCAGCCTGGATTGACGACGAACTCGTGATCGATGTGCGCATCGGCAAGAAGTGGATCGCCCTGCGCGAGGGCGATATCGATCGCTCCGTTCCGTTCGGCATCGCAACCTACTCCACCGTGGCTGCCGTCCGGAAGATCGAATGGCGTCCCCTGCCGCCCGATGCCCCGCAAGAACGCAAACGCTGACCGGGAACCTTGCGAATGCGGAGGTGGCCCGTGTCGCGTTTCGTGGGGTGTTTGTCCGGCTTTCCGGTTTGGCCCGGACGCGGATGCCATGATTGTCGTCATTTTTACCCTCCCGTTCGGGTTCCGTCTAGCCAATTGGTGCCCTATCATCGATTCCGGGCCGCTCTGCTTCCCTTCGATTCCGACCCACGGCGCGGAGTTCGATCTCCTCGCCCCAGAACCCGCTTTTTGGTATCAGACACCACACTTTGGGATCACCCCGCGCCCCCTTACACCGTCAACCCACAGATTCCATGCGAGTTCGCAATTGGCTCAACAAATGCAAGGTATGAACGGGAAGACACATTGAACCCCTCATAGGGG
>CAIRBY010000425.1 GCA_903876865.1 uncultured Acidobacteriia bacterium | reverse complement strand
CGCCTGCCAACTCCTTGGGCGTGCGGGTTTGGCAGGCGAAACCGCCTGCCCTACTTTGCGGCTGGCATGGACACTGCTGACGCTCGTGGCCCGGACCGGCGCCACGAGAAAGGATACCGGATCTTACGGGTGAGTGCATCCGGCTGGGAGGCGGCGCCGCCTCCAACCATGCGCTTTACAATCCGGCGGCGGCTCTCGCGAGCAGGTACTGCTGCACGCCCATTGTCTGCGTGCCGTTGCCCAGATAGAAGCCCGGCGCCTTCGGATCGATCTTATTCACCAGATAGTAGTTCCACACGCTGACCGAGGTGGTGCACGAAGGCGTGGGAGAAGTGGTGCCGCAGACCTGAAGTTGCAGTTGGTCTTCGAGCGTGGCGTTGTGATTGGGGCGCAGCGTGTGCAGGCGGGTCACGAAGGCGGTGCCGGCGCCAACCACGGCGGGGCCCTGTTGTGCGTCGAAGATCGTGGTGGCGATGATCTTGCCGTCCTGCACCACTCCTTCAAGGATTAGAAAATCGTCGGCGGTGGGAGCTTTGCTGCCATCCGGCTTGGTGACCATGCGGGTGATCGTGCCGGAGCCATTGCAGTTGACCACGTAGGTGCCCGTGCTGGTCACGTTCCCGACGGTTCGATCACCGGTGGTGGAGCCTGCCACAGGTTGGTTGTTGATGCCGGTGCGGCGGAGGTTTCCGAGGCCATCGAGGTACTCCGGTTGGAGTCCCATGGCGAGATTCGAATCGTAGTTCACGACTACGCCATAGGAGCCCTGGAGACTTTCGAGGGTATAGCAGCCGGCAGTCGTGGAATCGGGGCGGCGGGTATACTTGCGAGTCAGGAAAAGGCCGCCCGGGATGAGTGTGCTGGGGACCCGTTGCACGTCTTCGACTTCGGTGGCGACGAGCTTCCCGTTCTGCACGACGGAACCGGTGATGACGAAATCATCGTAGGCCGGGGCGGTGGTGCCATCGGAGAGCGTGGCGATGCGGGTGACCACGCCGGTGCCATCGCAATTCACAGTGAAGGTTCCCTTATTGGTGCCGGACGCGATCGTCCTGGCTCCGGTGGTGGAGCCAACGGTAGGCGAATTCAGGACGAAAGTGCCGGTCAGGTTACCGGCGGCGTCGTTGGTCCTCGTCCCGAGCGCGATGGCGATGTTGCTGCCATAAGTGCCGATGACACCAAATGCGCCCTGCATGCTTTCCAGGGTGTAGCATCCGGTGCCCTGGGCCTGCGCGGCCGATACGCCGAGGAAGCAAGTCAGAATGAGCGCTGCTGAAACAGACGAGCGATTGGTTTTGAACATTAGTTTTCGTCTCTCCACATAAATTGAATTGGCCTTGCCGGACAGCCCACCGCTTGCAGCCAGGCTGCTGCGAAATGCCCGACAGGACAGTGACGCATCGCGCACGATCCTCTCACGGGCGCGCTGCACCGGTTCCGCGCTCAGACACGGGCGGATTGGGTTGTTACTATTTCGTCCTCTTAGTGGAAGAAGCGGAAAAACTCAGGCAAAAGCCGCAAGAACCTCCGCTCCTTTTAGAGATAGTTGTAAACTTGGGAAAAAGTTCATAGGAGCCCCCGGTCGGAATGGGACCTGAGCGCTGGCAGAAGATCGAGCAGACCTACCATGCGGTTGCGGCACTGCCACGCGAGGAGCGTGCGCCGTGGCTGGAACGCGAGTGTGAGGGTGACGCGGAGTTGCGCGCGGAAGTAGAGCGCATGCTGGCGGTGGATTCCGGGGGCATCGGCTTTCTGGAGACGCCGGCGATGGAAGTGGCGGCGCGCGCGCTGGCTGAGGCAGCGCCGCTGCGAACGGGAAGCCGGTTCGGCCCTTACGAGATCGGCGGTTTGCTCGGGGCGGGCGGGATGGGGGAGGTGTACCGGGCCAGAGATCCGCGCCTGAACCGGACGGTCGCGATCAAGGTGCTGCCCGCGATTGGGGCGGACGATCCGGGGCGCCGCAGGCGGTTGCTGCAGGAGGCGCGCGCGGCTTCGGCGTTGAAGCACCCGAACATCGTGACGATCTACGACATCCTCAGCGAGGGCGGGCGGGACGCGCTGGTGATGGAGTACGTGGCGGGGCGGACGCTGGACGAAAAGCTTGCGGGCAGGAGCCTGCCGTTGGGGGAGGCGCTGCACTATGCCATCCAGATTGCGGGCGCCCTGGCAACGGCCCACGCGGCGGGCATCGTGCATCGCGATGTGAAGCCCGGCAACATCATGGTGACGGGCGAGGAGGCGGGACCGGGGACGCGGACGGGGACGGTGACGGTACTGGACTTCGGCCTGGCCAAGTTTCCGGAAACCGAAGGCGGACCGGTGGGGAACCTGGCGACCGGGGAAGGAAGGATCTTCGGCACCGTGGCCTACATGAGTCCGGAGCAGGCGGAGGGTCGCCGCGTGGATACGCGCTCGGACACCTTCAGCTTCGGCCTGGTGCTCTACGAAATGCTGACCGGGCGGAAGGCGTTTCTGCGCGATACGACGACGTCTACGCTGGCGGCAATTCTGCGCGACGAGTTCGCGCCGGCGCCGGGCATTCCGGAGCGGCTGCGCATGGTGCTGGCGCGGTGCCTGCGGAAAGAGCCGGACAAGCGGGCGCAGAGCATGGCGGACATCAAAGTGCTGCTGGAGGAGATTCGGGAAGAGCTGGAAACTCCGCCCGCAGGATCGCGCGGTACGTTTCGCCACTGGAAGACGTGGCCCATCGCGGCGGCGCTACTGGTGGTGCTGGCGGCAGTGGGCTGGCTGGTTTTTGCGCGGAGCGGGTACAAGGTGGAGGCCGTAACGGTGCGGCCGGTTACCAGCTATCCCGGCCTGGCTACAGCGCCCAGTTTCTCACCCGATGGCAACCAGGTGGCGTTCTCCTGGGACGGCGAGAAGCAGGACAACTCCGACATTTACGTGAAGCTGGTAGATTCCCCGGCGGCGCTGCGCCTAACTACGAATGCTGCGCCGGACGTGCTGCCCGCATGGTCTCCGGATGGACGGCAGATCGCGTTTCTGCGGGCGTCGGGACCGAAATCGCGGGAGTTGCTGCTGGTCTCTCCATTGGGTGGAGCGGAGCGGAAGCTGGCGGAACTCAGTCAGGGGGTGAATCCGGCGCAGTGGTGGACTGCCCCGGCTTGGACTCCCGACAGTAAGTTTCTGGCGGTGCGGGATGGGAGCGCGATTGTGCTGATCTCCGTCGAGAGCGGCGAGAGGCGGAAGCTGACGTCTCCGCCCGAGAACTGGAACGGCGACTGGCAGGCGGCTTTCTCGCCGGATGGGAAGACGCTGGCATTCGCCCGGATTCGAAACGGTCCCATGCAGGATGTTTTTGTGGCGCCGGTCAGCGATGCGGCCAAGGTCCGTCAACTGACCCACGACAGCATCGGGATTGGCGGTCTGGCATGGACGAACGATGGCAAAGAGATCGTATTCGCCTCCAGCCGGGGCGGAGACCAGAGTTTGTGGCGCATCTCTGTTTCGGGCGGAGCGCCGGAACTGGTGACCGCGGCGGGAACCTCTGCCTCTCACCCCGCCATTGCGCGCCAGGGGCAGCGGGCGGCCTTTGTGCGTTCCACGATCCGGAAGAGTTTCTGGCGTCTGGAACTGGGACCGGATGGAGTGCGGGGTTCGCCGGTGAAACTGGTCACGTCTTCGCGAAACGACAGCAATCCCATGGTTTCGCCGGACGGGCGGCAGATCGCCTTCACGTCGAACCGCTCCGGCAGGCCGGAGTTATGGTTGTGCGACAGCGAGGGCGGCAATGCCGTGCAGTTGACCTCGGTTGGGTTCGCGCGCAATGCGTACTGGTCGCCGGATGGGAAGAGTATCGTTTTCGATGCACGCCCGGGAGAGCGGAATCTGCTCTTCGTGATCGCGGCGGGCGGTGGGGCGCCACGGCCACTCAGCTCCGACGAGGGGTACTATCCATCCTGGTCCAGAGACGGACGCTGGATCTACTTCTACGGAAGAATGTCGGGGGCGATCGAGGCATGGAAGGTCCCGGCAGCAGGAGGGACGGCGATCCAACTGACGAAACGCGGCGGCGGACCCGGGATCGAATCCATGGACGGCCGGTATTTTTATTACCACAAGTTCCAGGAGATCTGGAGGGTGCCGGTCGAGGGTGGCGAGGAAACTCCGGTGGTGCGCGAGCAGACCAACTTTATGAACCTGTGGGCACTCGGGGGCGAGGGTCTGTATTTTACGGTGCCGGTTGAAGCGGCGCACCAGACGAGCCTGAACGTGTTCGGTTTTGAACGGGGGCAGAGCCGCCGGATTGCGGTGCTGAATCAGCCGTTTCCTGGTTTGGGCGGGCGGTTGAGCCTTTCCGCCGACGGACGGTGGCTGCTCTACGATCAGTACGACCGCAACGAATCCGACATCCTGCTGATGGAGAAGTTTCGCTGAGAGACGGCGCTTGAATTGGCGCGTGAGAGGGATTACAGTTTCCGTGCGGGTGCGCAGCGGGAGGTCCGAATGAAGGTGACTCGTCGCGATGTGTTGAGAGGCGGGATGGCGGTGCCGGCATTGGCCGCTGCGGGAATGTCTGAGGATGCGGAGCAGGCGCAGTCTGGTCCCGGCCAGAGTGTGGCGGCTCCGAGCGGACCGCGCGAGCGGTTGCTGCTGGATTTCGGCTGGCGTTTCCATTTCGGCCATGCCAACGATGCGAGCCGGGATTTCGGCTTCGGCTCTGGGCGGTCCGGTGGCTTTCAGAAGACGGGCGGCTTCCTCTCGCCGAGCAATCTCGCCTACGACGATAGCGATTGGAAGGCGGTGGACCTGCCCCACGACTGGGCGATTGAGTTGCCGTTCAAGGACGATCCGGCGCTGGCGAGCAAGGGTTCGTATCCGCTGGGACGCGACTATCCGGAGACCAGCGTGGGCTGGTACCGGCGGGTCTTCGAGGTGCCGGCGACGGATGCGGGGCGGCGGATCACGATCGAGTTCGACGGCTCCTACCGGGAGACGATGGTGGTCTTCAACGGCTACTACATCGGCAGGCACAGCGGCGGCTACGACCCGTTCAGTTTCGACCTTACCGACTTCGCGCTTCCCGGAGTGCCGAACGTGCTGCTGGTGCGCGTGGATGCGACTTTGAGCGATGGCTGGTTTTACGAAGGTGCGGGAATCTACCGGCACGTGTGGCTGGTCAAGACCGCTCCGGTACACGTCAAGAAATGGGGCACGCTGGCGGCGGCGAAGGTGCAGGCGGGGCAGGCTGCGGTGGCCATCACGACGGAGGTGGAGAATCACGGGAAGGGCAGTGCGAGCGTACGCGTGATCTCGACGATTCTGGACCCCGCCGGCAGGGAGGTCGGAAAGAGTGCGAGCACGCCGGCAGCGGTGCCGGTGCTGGGAGAGCGCCGATACGAACAGGAGGTCGTGGTGCGGCAACCGGCGCTGTGGTCGTTGGAGCAGCGCAACCTGTATCGACTGGTCACGGAGGTGGAAGCGGGCGGGACGGTGACGGACCGGTACGAGACGCGCTTCGGCATTCGCGATTTGAAGTTCGATCCGGACCAGGGACTGCTGCTGAACGGCAAGCCCGTCAAGGTGAAGGGAACCTGCAATCATCAGGACCATGCGGGCGTGGGCGTGGCGCTGCCGGACGCGCTGCAGCGGTTCCGCGTGAGGAAGTTGCAGGAGATGGGCTGCAACGGAATCCGCACGTCGCACAATCCGCCGACGCCGGAACTGCTGGATACGTGCGACGAGCTCGGGATGCTGGTGCTGGACGAGACGCGCATGCTCTCATCCAACGCGGAGGGCATCGCGCAGTTTGAGAACGTGGTGCGGCGCGACCGCAATCATCCCAGCGTGTTCATCTGGTCGATGGGCAACGAAGAGGGCGTCTCGATCACGGAGACGGGGCTGAAGATTCTGACTTCGATGAAGCAGGCTGCGTTGCAGCACGACCGCTCGCGGCCGATTTCGATTGCGCCGCCGCCGGCCGGGGATTACATGGGCAAGGGTGGCCTCGTGGTCTGCGACGTGATGGGCTACAACTACGCCGATCCGCAGGCGGAGGCATGGCACAAGAACAATCCCAGGATGCCGATTCTGGGCACGGAGAACGTGAGCGCGGTGGGCACGCGGGGCGCGTACGTGACGGACCGCGCGAAGGGGACGGTCAGTTCCTACGATCCGTATACGACGACGGGGCGCGCGTCGGCGGAGGGCTGGTGGCGGTTTGTGAGCGCGCGGCCGTATATTTCGGGCGGCTTCGTGTGGACGGGTTTCGATTACCGCGGCGAGCCTTCGCCGTATCAGTGGCCGAACATCAGTTCGCAGTACGGAATCATCGATACGTGCGGCTTCCCCAAGGACACGTTCTACTACTACCAGGCGTGGTGGACGGACAAGCCGGTGCTGCACGTGTTTCCGCATTGGAACTGGCCGGGCCTCGAAGGGCAGGAGATTGCCGTGTGGGTGCATTCGAATCTGGAGCGGGTGGAGTTGTTCCACAACGGCCAGAGCCTGGGCGCGAAGGAGGTGCAGAAGGATCAGCACCTGGCCTGGAACGTGAAGTATGCGCCGGGCACGATCGAGGCGCGCGGTTACAAGGCGGGCAAGCAGGTGCTGGCCGCGAAACGGGAGACCACGGGAGCGGCGGCGCGGCTGGTGTTGCGGCCGGATCGCACGGAGCTTTCGGCCGATGGAGAGGATGTCGCGATCTGTGTGGTGGAGGTGCAGGACGCGCAGGGGCGGGTGCTGCCGGTGACCGATCACGAGATCACGTTCCAGATGAGGGGCCCGGGCGAAGTGATCGGCACGGGTAACGGCGACCCCACCAATCACGAGCCGGATCCGGGCGCGAAGCGGAAGGCGTTCGCGGGGCTGTGCATGGCGATTGTGCAAGCCACCAAGGCGGCGGGGATGTTCCAGGTGGAGGTGAGTTCGCCGGGGCTCACCGGGGCGACGGAGACGATCACGAGCAAGGTGGTGAAGCTGCGGCCGCAGGTCGCGGTGTGGGAGCGGGAAGCGCCGGTGGGGAACGGGATCACGGGTTTGTGGCGGGCTACGACCGTGGCTGTCACGACGGGGAATCCGATGGCTTTGGCCGGGTCGAATGCGGATACGGTCTACACGTTCCGTCAGGAGGCGAATGCGCTGACGGGCAAGGTGGAAGCGTCCAGCGGGGGAGGGCCGATCGAAGACGGCAAGATCGACGGGGACAACCTCTGGTTCCGGACCGGTACGACGATGTACACGGGGACGATCCGCGGAGAGCAGATCGAACTGCGGCGGAGCGGTGGGGCGGGCGGACGCGGCGGGCGTGGTGGCGCGGCGCCTGCGGCAGAGACCGGGCCGCGTCCGGCGATTGGGCCTCCGCCGGCGGGTTCAGACCCCTCGTTCGGCACCGGTGGAGGACGTGGCGGGGCGCAGGTAGCGGCGCCAATCATCTTGAGGCGGACGAAGCGGTAGGCGGAGTCCGTTGCCACTGCGAAGAAGACGATGGAAGGCGATCGGCTGAGCCTGGATTCGGGTTCGCAGGGTCGCTGAAAAACGCGCGGGCAAAGATGACGTGGATCGCGATGCTGATTGGTTAGGCGCGCCGTAGCCCATCGAGTGGACTCCCGGCGCATCCACGAATTCCGCCTACCACGCCATCGGCACGCGATACTTTCGAAGCGTCTGGTCCGCCGTTGCCAGGGCCATTCCCTCGGCGCGGGCTTGCGCCACCAGGAGCCTGTCGAACGGGTCGCGGTGATGCATGGGCAGGGCAAGCAGATCCAGGATGTGCGCAGGCAACACCGGCAGGACGGGCCAGGTTGTGCCATCCAGGATGCGAGAAAGTACTTCCTCCACTGGCACGTCGAAGGTGATCTTCCCGCTTTGGTGTTTGATGGCGATTTCCCAGGCACTCACGACACTGATATGAATGGTGGCCGTGGTTGAGGTGAGTAGCGTTCTCATGCGCCGGGTCAGGGCGCGGTCGTCGTTCAGGGCCCAGATCAACACGTGGGTGTCGAGTAGGATCGGCCGTGTCACAGATACGGCTCGAACTCAGGGGGTATGGCGTCAAAATCCCCGGCCATGTGCAGTTGGCCCGCGAACGCGCCGATCATGCCGATCACGGGGGAGGACTTGCGGTTGGACAAGCGGACCAGCCGGGCCGCCGGCTTGCCGTTTTTGGCAATCAGAATTTCCTCTCCCGCAGCGGCCCGCTTGACGAGGCGCGAAAGATTGCTCTTGGCATCGTGCATATTGACAACCGTAGCCATGCATCCATATTAGCCCACTTGAGCGGGCTAAGGTGACGCTGCCGGAACTGCCGGGCCGGAGGGCGGTGGTAATGGGTCAGCGGTCCGCGGTTGCCGCATCGAGCGCGAGGTAGCGGGCGCGATCGACTTCAGGTTCGGCCTGGGACTTCGCGTCGATGCGCATGCGCTGGTAGTTGTTATCGGCGCGGTAGGCGGGCCAGTTGGGGACGCCAGGGCCGTTGGGGTTGCCGGTCTTGATGAAGTTCACGAAGTAGGCTTGCATGGTCTTGGAGACTTCGCGGTCGGCGGGTTCCCAGGTGTAGCGCGGGTCGAGTTCGAGGTTGCCCATGGCGTATTGAATCTCGGCGGAGTGAGCGGCGCCGCGCGGACCCTGGAGTGGCGGGGGCGCGGAGGCTTTGCCGGTGCTGCCTGCCGGAGCGGATGTGGGCGGCGGGTCGCCCGGCATGCCGAGATACGGGGGGCGGGGGCGGGCGTAGAGGTAGCGGTAGACCGGTTTGGAGCCGGTCTTCGCCTGGAGGTCCGCCCACTTCCAGGTGCCGTAGGAGATGAAGCGGGCGCAGGCCAGGTGGGTGGCGGCTTCGTAGACCTCTTCGGGCGTTTTGGCGGCGTAGGCCTTGAGCACGGGGCCGGCCTTTTCCCCGTAGAACCTGGTGATGGCGGCGGAGAGAGCCTCGGGGGTTGCGTCAGCGGGGCCGAGCACGGAGCGCGCCGCGCCCTCCTGGGTATTCGAACCCTGCAACAGAGGGATCTTGGCCTGTTCGCCGGCTTCGAAGATCGCGGAGAGGGACTTCGACAGGAAATAGCCGTCCATGGCGGTGCTGAAGCGGACGCCCTGGGCTTTGGAGGCGGCTTCCTGAATCTGCCCGGCGTTCATGGCGCGGAGCGCGGCGAGGTTGGCGGCACCGGCGGCGGTGGCGAATTTGACGCCGTTCTGTTCGGCCTCGGGGAGCGGTTGGGGCGGAAGGCTGGCGATGGCGGCGCCGCTTTCGCCGATGGCTCCGGCCATCAGGTCCTTAGAGAGGGGCGAAGCCATCAGGGCACTGACGGCGATGGAGCCTGCCGATTCGCCGGCGATGGTGACGCGGTTGGGGTCGCCACCGAAGGCCGCGATGTTCTTGCGGACCCATTGGAGTGCGGCCACCTGGTCTAAGAGGCCGTAGTTGCCGGCGGCGTGGTGGGGGGATTCCTTCGTGAGTTCGGGATGCGCGAAGAAGCCGAAGATGTTGGTGCGGTAGTTGACGGAGACCGCGACCATGCCCTGGCGGGCCATGCTTTCGCCATCGTAGCGCGGCTCGGAGCCATCGCCATTCTGGAAGCCGCCGCCGAAGATGTAGACGAGGACGGGGAGCTTCTCATCGCCCGATTTGGCGGAGGTCCAGACGTTGAGGTAGAGGCAATCTTCGCTCATGCCGTTGCTGCGGAACCAGTAGTCGGCTCCGGGTCCGGTGCGCTGCATGCAGCGGGGGCCGAACTGGTCGGCGTTGCGGGTGCCGGTCCAATTCCTGGGGGGCTGGGGCTCGCGCCAGCGCAGTTCACCGACGGGGGGCTGGGCGAAGGGGATGCCTTTGAAGGTGCGCACGCCGATTTTGGGCGCGGCGGCGGATTCGAGAAGACCGTTGGCGGTCTGGACGCGGTCGGCGGCGAGGGCCGGTACAACCGCGGCGGTGCAGCAGACGATGGCGGCGACGAGGAAGCGCATCAGTGACCTCATTCAAGAGATTCAGTTCTAAAACTAGATAATTGAGTGTCGCCGATTGGGGCCCTGCGGTCAATGTGTGTGGAATGGGAGGGGGGGAAGCGTCCCGCCGAAGGCGATGCGGAGTGGAAAGACGATTCGCCGGACAGCGTGGAATGGCTCGAAGGTAGGGCAGGCGGTTCCGCCTGCCCTTGAGGCTTAGTTTTCGGTCGGGATCTTCTCCATGCTGTCGATGACGAGCATATCGACAGCGCCTTTTTTGGATTCGAGCTTGAGGCCGAGTTGTTCCTGTACGGCGACGGCGAGGGTGGGGGCGCCGCCGGCTTCGGATGCGGCGGCCATGTGCGCTCCGCCATCGCCGCTGGGGGGAGGCGGGGGCATGCCGCCCATCATGGCGCCCATGTTTTCGGGCGTGAAGTTGAGCGAGATATCGTAGTCCGCGGTCAATTTGGTCTCATCGGTGACGGGGCGGCCGAGTTGGTTGGCGAGCATCTCCACCAGGCCGCCGACTTTGATGCCATTGGCGGTCAACTGCATGCCGTTGGGGCTCATCATCATCATCATGGCGCCTTTGCCGCCCATGCCGGGCGGCATTTGCGGACGGCCGTTGGCATCGACCTTGACGCGTGCGCCGTCCATGTTGGGCGGCGGGGCGTTGGCGGCAGCGGCCGCCACGGCCGGATCCTCTTTCACGGACTCCTTCATTTTGACGCCGTTCTTACCGACGATGAGGCCGTAGATCGGGAGGTCTTTGGTTTCGTGGTGGAGCGCCAGTTTGAAGCGCTCGGCCAACAGGTTTTGCAGCATCTTCTGGAACTGCTCTTTGGTAGCGCCCTGGGGGATTTTGGCGGCGATATCGAAGCGTTCGCTATCCAGCCAGTTCGGGCCGGAAACCTGGTAGCCCTTGACGTTGTAGGCAGCCTGAATCAACTGCTTCAGGGATGTGTTGGTGTAGGTGATCTGTCCCTGGTCCGGCGATCCGGGGCCTCCGCGCATACGCACCATGAGACGTCCATCGGTGGGTGGTACCGAGGGTTTCACGGAGGCGACTTCGAAGGTCGGGTTCGGGTCCGTCAACTGCCCGAAGGCGGTGAGCGAGGTCAGGGCCAGCAGGCCGGCGGCAAAAAGTGAGGTGCGCATGCGGGAAAAATCCTTTGTTGTCAATGTACTACTTTACTGACGGGGAGTCAGGGAAAACGTTTGGAGGATTTAGGGCGCGCTCGGATAGAATCTACCTATGCGAATTTTAGCGGGACTGCTGGTGGCAGTGTGCTCTCTCGGTGCGCAGGGCAAGCCGGTCACGGGTTGCGGCGATCTGCGCAGCCTGACCAATCACGAACTCTCGATTGCGATCGCCACGGCGCTGCCGGAGACGCAGGCGCTGCCCGCGCACTGCCGCGTGGTGGGCCAGATTCTGCCGCAGGTGGGTTTCGAAATCCGCATGCCGGCGGAATGGAACGGGCGCTTCCTGATGGTGGGCAATGGCGGGTACGCCGGCGAACCGACGGAGAACCGGGGGCAGTACGCGCGCTACCTGAAGCGCGGCTATGCGGTCGCCGCCACCGATACCGGCCACTCCGCGCTGACTGAGCCGGCGGGGACTTTTGCGCTGGACCACCAGAAGCTGTTGGACTGGGCGTTCCGCTCGCTGCACGTCACGGCAGAGGCGAGCAAACTGGTGCTGCGGACGTATTACGGCGCGGGTCCGGCGAAATCGTACTTCGAAGGCTGTTCCACGGGCGGGCGGCAGGGCTTGATTCTGGCGCAGCGCTTCCCGGAGGACTTCGACGGCATCACGGTGGGCGCGCCGGTGTTGAACTGGACCGGCACGATGGTGCGTTTCACGCAGGTGGCCAAAGCGCTAGAGGAGGCGCCGATCGCGACGAATAAAATGGCTACGCTGGCGGGGCGGATCTACGAGACGTGCGACGCGAAGGACGGACTGAAGGATGGCATCATTGACGATCCGCGGCGCTGCGATTTCCAGCCCTCGCGCGATTTGCCAAAGTGCGAGGCGGGTGCTGACCGCGCCGATTGCTTTACCGGGGCGCAAATCACGGCGCTGGAGAAGATCTACGCGGAAGTGCGCAGCCAGGGCAAGCGGGTGTTTCCCAACTGGCCGGTCAGCGCGGAGACTACGGGGCAGAACGGGAAGAGCGGATGGGACCCCTGGACGGTGCATGATGGCGGGCAGACCAGCGGCATGATGTTCGCGGAGAACTTCTTCCGCTACGTGGCGTTTCCCAAACCCGATTTGCAGTATCAGGTGGATCGCTTCGACGTGGACAAGGACCTGGGCAAACTGGAGACGATCCACCAGATTCTGGACGCTACCGATACGGACCTGACGCGATTTCAGAAGCACGGCGGCAAGATGCTGATGTACTTCGGGTGGGCCGACCCGGCGCTCAATCCGCTGATGGGGGTGGAGTATTACGAAGCGGTGCAGGCGCGGATGGGAGCGGCCACGACGGACTTCTTCCGGTTGTTCCTGGTGCCGGGGATGTTCCATTGCGGCGACGGTCCGGGGCCGAATGTGTTTGAGACGGCGACGCCATTGAGCGAGTGGGTGGAGAAGGGCAATGCGCCGGCGGTGCTACAGGCGTCCAAGGTGGCGAACGGCAAAGTGGTACGAACGCGTCCGCTGTGCGTCTATCCACTGGTGGCGAGATATAAGGGGAGCGGCAGCGTGGACGAAGCGGCCAACTTCAGCTGCGTGAAGGCGCCGGAATAAGGAAACCGGCGAAGCTGCTAAACTCAAGAGATTACTCACTATGTCTAAGGAAAAAGAACAGAAGCAGCCGATGCCTCCGATTGGAGCCTGGGCTCCGGCCGTGGCGCTGGGCTGGTTGATTCCCGGCGGCGGGCATTTTCTGCTGAAACGCCCCGGGCGGGGTGCGCTTTTGCTGGCTTCGGTCAGCAGTATGTTCCTGTGCGGCATCATGATGCAGGGAGCGATGTTCCAACCGCAGAGCGGCGATATGCTGACGACGCTGATCAATACCGGCGGCTTCATCGGCGATATGTGCTCCGGGATTCTCTATCTGATGAGTTCGTGGTTTGGCTACAATCAGGCGGACCTGGCGGGGCACGTCCACGATTACGGCACGAAGTTCCTGGTGACGGCCGGGCTCTTGAATGTGCTCGCGATGGTGGATGCGTTTGAGATCGCGACCGGGAGGAAAGAGTAATGCCGAAGATGAATCTCTCGCATTTTGAGGCGGCGTTCCTCTTTGCCCTGTTCACATCGGTGGTGCTGGGCGTGGTGACGAAGCGCAACGATCGCGACCGCTGGCATTACGGGATTTATACGTTCGGGTGTTTCCTGGTGGCGCTGTTCGGGCTCGGCTGGCTGATGTATCTCGGCCACGGCTGAGGGCTGGCGAACAGGTCTTCGCGAAGCGTACCCCTCAGCGTTTGCGCCCGTAGGTCAGCGTGAAATTG
>CAIRBY010000424.1 GCA_903876865.1 uncultured Acidobacteriia bacterium | reverse complement strand
CGTTCGCTTCGATGGCGTCGATCTCTTCCTCTCCCTGCCCCACACCGATATCGATTCCACCGACGACGATCTTGCCCGCCTCGCCGACAAGCTTCGCTCCAAAGGCCTTCGCGCCGGCTCCCTCGTCGCTCCCGTCTGGGGCGGCACCGGCGGCGGCTCCGCCATGGGCAACGAAACCGAACGCGCCGCCTTCCTCACCCAGGTCCGTAAAGCCTGCCGCATCGGCAGCAAACTCCGCGATCTCGGCATCCGCCCCACCGGCATCGTCCGCATCGATTCCGCCGCCGGCGCAGCCGATTGGGCCGCCGACCCCGATGCCGCCACCCGCCGCATCGCCGACACCTTCCTCGAAGCCTGCACCATCGCCGAAGGCTTCGGCGAACGCCTCGCCGCCGAAGGCGAAATCTGCTGGGCCGGCATGCATAGCTGGCGTCAGAACGTCCGCCTCCTCGAAATGGTCGGCCGCCCCCAAACCCTCGGCTTCCAGGCCGACATGGCCCACACCATGCTCTTCACCATGGGCTTCAACGCCCCCGAAGACCGCCTCCTCCCCGATGATTTCGAGTGGTCCCAATCCGACCGCCTCGCCGCCGCCTATGCCCAGATGGCCTCCGCCCTCCGCCCCTGGATGATCGATTTCCACGTCGCCCAGAATGACGGCACCGTCAAAGGCTCCGGCTCCCACGATAAGACCGGCCGCCACTGCCAGCCCAACGACCCCAACGGCAAGCTCGATATCGTCCGCGATGCCGGCGCCTGGCTCCGCGATTCCTCCGGCAACCTCACCCACGCCGTCAAACACATCTGCTGGGATGGCTGCATGTTCCCCAACGCCGTCATGCTCGATCCCAAAACCTGGGAAGACGTGCTCCGCGTCATGATCGCCGTCCGCAATGCGCACGGCTGGAACTAACGCCGCTCCTCATTCCTAGCGAGACATCTTATGAAGAACCTCCGCATCGGCATGATCGGCTACGGCTTCATGGGCCGTACCCACTCCAACGCCTTCTCCCAGGTCAATCACTTCTTCGACCTGCCCTACCGCCCCGTCCTGCAGACCCTCTGCGCCCGCAATCCCGCCCGCGCCCAGGCCTTCGCCGCGCAGTGGGGCTATCAATCCGTGGAAGCCGATTGGCGCAAGGTCGTTGAGTCGCCCGAGATCGACCTCATCGATATCGCCAGCCCCAATGACACCCACGCCGAAATCGCCATCGCCGCCGCCAAGGCCGGCAAAATGGTGATGTGCGAGAAGCCCCTCGGCCGCACCGCCGCCGAGGCGCAGGGCATGGTCGAGGCCGTCGAAGCCGCCGGCGTCCCCAACATGGTCTGGTATAACTACCGCCGCGTCCCCGCCGTCATGCTCGCCAAGCACCTCATCGATGAGGGCCGCCTCGGCCGCATCTTCCACTACCGCGCCAAATTCCTCCAGGATTGGACCATCTCCACCGATCTCCCCCAGGGCGGCGAAGGCCTCTGGCGCCTCGATGTCAATGTCGCCGGCAGCGGCGTCACCGGCGATCTGCTCGCCCACTGCATCGATACCGCCATGTGGCTCAACGGCCCCATCCACGAGGTCTCCGCCACCACCGAGACCTTCATCAAGAGCCGCCAGCACAACCTCACCGGCAAGCTCGAACCCGTCGGCATAGACGATGCCAGCCTCTTCCTCGCCCGCTTCGATAACGGCTCCCTCGCCACCTTCGAAGCCACCCGCTACGCGCGCGGACACAAGGCGCTCTACACCCTCGAAATCAACGGCGCCAACGCCAGCATCATCTGGGACCTGCACGATCTCCACCGCCTCCAGTATTTCGATCACGGCGATGAAGGCCGCCTGCGCGGCTGGCGCAGCATCCACGTCACCGATAGCGACCACCCCTACATGAAGCACTGGTGGGTCCCAGGCCTCCAAATCGGCTACGAACACACCTTCATTCATCAGGCCGCCGATTTTCTCACTGCCGCCGCCGGAGGCCAGGCCGCGTCGCCCACCTTCCGCGACGCCCTGCTTACCGATCATGTGACGGACGCCGTGCTCGCATCCGCCAAAAACCGCAACTGGGTCTCGATTCCCAAAGCTTAAGCCCATGGAGGCCAGATGATCATTCGCGCCACTCTCTCGTTCGTTCTGTTTTCCGCCGCTGCATTCGCCCAACAACCGCCCGCCCCCGGCCGCGGCGGAGCCCCTCGCGGCCCCATGGTTCCGCCCCAGGAAGAGACCGGCTTCAAAGCCATCTTCGATGGCAAGTCGCTCGCCGGCTGGGACGGCGATCCCAAATTCTGGCGCGTGGAAGGCGGCGCGCTCGTCGGCCAGACCCAGACCGATAAGCAGCCCGACCAGAACACCTTCCTCATCTGGCGCGGCGGCAGCCCCGCCGATTTCGAATTGAAGCTCCAGTTCAAACTCACCGGCTACAACAGCGGCATCCAGTTCCGCAGCATCGAACTCCCCGATATCAAGTGGGCCATGAAGGGCTATCAGGCCGATATGGACGGCCAGCAGCAGTACACCGGCCAGATCTATGAAGAGCGCGGACGCGGCTTCCTCGCCATGCGCGGCATGTTCAGCTACATCGGCGATGGCAAAAAGCCCGCCGCCGTCAGCGGCCTCGGCGCCACCGGCGATGAACTCAAAAGCATCATCAAGAGCGAGGATTGGAACGACCTCCACATCATCTGCCGTGGCGGCCTCATCATCCAGATGCTCAACGGCCGCGTCACCAGCATGCTCCTCGATGACGATACCGCCGGCCGCAAACTCGACGGCCTCCTCGGCATTCAGGTGCACAAAGGACCTCCCATGAAGATCGAGGTCAAAAACGTCCGCCTGAAAACCTTGTAGGGCAGGCGCTTCCGCCTGCCAACTCTTATTTGTAGGGCAGGCGCTTCCGCCTGCCAACTCTTATGTTGTAAAGTTGGCAGCCCAGACCGCCTGCCAACTCTTCTCCTTTTCGCCGCGCCGCGCCCCAGTCCGCCGCGCCCCAGTCCGAGCCGCGACCGTAAGGGAGCGGTAAAGGGACCCGACCCGTCCCTAGGCCCCCGAGCAACCACTCCGCCGCATGCCTAGCATCAAGAAAGTCGCTGAACTCGCCGGTGTCTCCGTGGGCACCGTCTCCCACGTCATCACCGGCTCCGTCAACGTCTCCGAACCCCTGCGCCTCAAGGTGCAGGCCGCCATACGTGAACTCAACTACCACCCCAATCACGTCGCCCGCAGCCTCAAGACCAGCAAGACCCGCACGCTCGGCATCATCGTTCCCGATCTCACCATCAGCTTCTACCCGCAGATCATCCGCGGCGCCGAAACCGCCGCCCGCAAGCGCGGCTACTCCCTCATCGCCGTCAATTCAGATGATGAAGGCGAGCGCCAGCGCGACCTCCTCTCTCTGCTCCGCTCCCAGCGCGTCGAAGGCATCCTGCTCGTGATCGCCGCCGCGCCCCTGCCGCTCAACCAGCTCACCCGCATCCTCGATGACGATATCCCCATGGTCTGCCTCGATCGCACACCGGACCGCATCCCCGTGGATTCGGTCTGCGTCGAAGATGCCGAAGCCGCCGAGATGGGAGTAGCCCACCTCATCGCCCAAGGTGCCCGTCGTATCGCCATTGTCACCGGACCGCTCAACCTCAAGAACGAGCGCCGCCGCCTGCAAGGCTGCACCCAGGCCCTGCGCAAGGCCGGCATCCAACCCGAGGAGGAACTCATCTGGAGCGCCAACCTCCGCCCCGAGGACATCGCCGCGGATTGCCGCCGCCACCTGGCCCACTCCCCGCCCGAAGCGCGCCCCGATGCCATCTTCTGCACCAACGGGCAGAGCGCCCTCGGCGTGCTGCGCGCTTTCCGCGAATGCGGCATCCGTACGCCCGAGGATATTGCCTTCGCCACCTTCGATGAACTCACCGTCGAAGATATTTTCACGCCCGCCATCACCACCGTCGTGCAGCCAGCCTACGAGATCGGCTTCCGCGCCGCGGAGATTCTTCTCGACCGCATCGAAGGCATCGCCAATCACACCGGCGCCATCACCGTCCGCCTGCCCGCCCTGTTGCGCGTCCGCGCCTCCAGCAGAAAACCCGCTCCGTCTCTTCAGAACCCGTAGAAAGTTCGCTACCCTAACAGAAGTCGTTCCTGTCGTACCGCTACCGTTTCCTGCTCCATGAATTCCAAGCGCGCCATCATCATCGGAGCCGGTCCGGCCGGCCTCACCGCGGCCTACGAGTTGCTCACCCGCGCCGGCATTCAGCCCATCGTGCTGGAGAAAAGCGAATTCATGGGCGGCCTCTCCCGCACCGTCAATTACAAGGGCAACCGCATCGATATCGGCGGCCACCGCTTCTTTTCCAAATCCGACCGCGTCATGCAGTGGTGGTTGCGCATGCTGCCGCTCGAGGCCGCGTCCACCGACCCCGCCATCATCACCTACCACCACATGCACCGCCCCGTGCCGCAGGATGCCGCGCCCCCCGCGAATCCGGATCAGGTCATGCTGCTGCGTCCGCGCCGCTCGCGCATCTATTACTTGCGCCGCCTGTTCGCGTACCCCATTTCGCTCTCGCTCGATACCTTGCGCAAACTCGGCATCGCGCGCACGCTGCGCATCGGAGCCAGCTACCTGCATCGCTCGCTCTTCCCGCTGCGGCCGGAAAAGACGCTCGAGGATTTCTTCATCAACCGCTTCGGCGACGAACTCTACCGCACCTTCTTCAAGTCCTATACGGAGAAGGTGTGGGGCGTGCCTTGCGCCGCCATCAGCGCCGAGTGGGGCGCGCAGCGCATCAAGGGTCTTTCGATCCGCGAAGTGCTCCGCCACGGACTGCGCAAACTCGCGCAACGGCGCGCGGGCGATGTCGGCCAGAAGGAGACGCAGACCTCCCTCATCGAGCAGTTCCTCTATCCGAAATTCGGACCGGGACAGATGTGGGATGAGGCCGCGCGCCGTATCCGCGCAGGCGGCGGCGAGATTCGCACCGGCTTTCGAGTGGACCGCGTGCTCACCGAAGGCGATCGCGTCACGGCCATCGAAGCCACCGAACTCGCCACCGGAAGTTCGCACACGTTCCGCGGCGACTACTTCTTCTCCACCGCGCCCGTGCAGGAACTGCTGCGCGGCTTCGAGACGCCTCCGCCCGCCAATGTGCTCGCCGTTTCCGAGGGCCTGGTGTATCGCGACTTCCTCACCGTCGGCCTGCTGGTGCGCTCGCTCCGCATCCACGATGAGACCCCGCGAGGCGCGCGCCTGGTCAGCGACAACTGGATCTACATTCAGGAGGCCGATGTGAAACTCGGCCGCCTCCAGGTCTACAACAACTGGAGCCCCGCGCTGGTCGCCGACCCGGATACGGTCTGGCTCGGCCTGGAGTATTTCTGCAATCAATCCGATGAGCTCTGGCAACTCTCCGATGAGCGTGTGATCGCGCTCGCCACCGGGGAACTCAGCCGCATCGGCATCGTCGATACCGCCGCCGTGTTGGACGCCACCGTGATCCGCATGGAGAAGACTTACCCCGCCTACTTCGGCACCTACGATCGCTTCGGCGAAATCCGCCAGTTCGTGGACCGCTTCGAGAATCTCTTCCTGATCGGCCGCAACGGCATGCACCGCTACAACAATCAGGACCACTCCATGCTCACCGCCATGATGGTGGTGGATGGCCTTCTCGCCGGCTCCGTGGACCGCGCCCGCCTGTGGGACGTCAACACGGAGACCGACTATCACGAAGAGGGCGAACTCGCCGAGTGATTGGTGCTCTTCGGGCCCGCTTGCAGGTAAACTTACCAGATACTGCGAGGAGGTTCTATGACGAACGAAGAGAGAATCGCGCAACTGGAAGAGCAAGTCAGAGTGTTGACGACTTATGTGACTAAGAACGTGGTGGTCTCCGAAAGGTTCGTCTTAGTGGACGCCACCGGAAAGCCGTGCGGCGAGTGGTCCGTACAGGAAAACGGCCCGGTGTTGACGATGGACGGGCCGAGAGGCGGATACGCTTCAATAGGCTTTTCGGGCGGAGGCGAAGGTGAGGCGCAGGTCTGGTTGTCTGGCCCCGGAAATACTTCCTACTTGAGGCTGGAGGCGCACGAGAACTGGTCTAAGTTCGGCATGGATTCGTACTCGGAGCGACACGAGACGGTCGAGTGCTACAGTCATGCCGATGGCGCGGAGATTGCGCTCATTCAGGGCAACCTGGTGCGGGCAAAACTGAGAATCGAAGTGAACAAGACCATCCTTGACCTCGTCGCTCCGGACGGCACGGCAAAGACAATCTCCAACCCCTAAAGACGGTCGCCTTTCAGCCGCTGGAGCGATTGACTCGCCCATGCTCGGCAAAGCGCAGTGCCTCAATCCGGCCCTGGACCCGCGAGGCACATTCTTGTATCTTTGATCCTGGTCACTGGATCCTGGTCACTGGATCCTGGTCAGTTACAACACTCGTTCGGTAATGGAGGGGGGCCACGTTGGGACAATATCGATATCTCGCCACAGTCTTGCTCTGCTGCATGACAGGTGTACTTTCGGCACAGGAATTTCGCGCCACTCTGACGGGGCGGGTTCTCGATCCTACGGATTCCCCGGTGCCGAACGCCGGGATCACGGTCAGCAATGAAGGTTCAAATGTCAGCCACTCGGCCAAGACCGACCTTCACGGCAACTACACGGTTCCCTTCCTGCAACCGGGCACGTATTCGGTGACGGTGACGGCCGCGGGCTTCAAAGTGGCCAAGCGGACAGGCTACACGCTCGCGGTGGCGGAGACGGCCAATCTGGACCTGAAACTCGAACTTGGCGCCGCCAACCAGGAGGTGACCGTGACGGCCGAATCGCCGCTGCTGGAGGCCTCCAACGGGGATCGAGGCATGGTGGTGACGTCGGAGGAGATCACCGAGTATCCGCTCAACGGGCGCAATCCGCTGATGCTGGGGGCTCTGGTGCCGGGCGTGAATTACAACGGCGAATCGATTTATCAGCGCCCGTTCGATAACGGGGCGATCGCCCGGTGGGACATCAGCGGCAGCAGTGGCAGCGCGGGCGGCACGGAATTTCTGCTGGATGGCGCGCCCAACAATGCGCAGGCGGGCGGCAACAACGTCGCGTACGTGCCTCCGGTGGATGCGGTGCAGGAGTTCAAGATTCAGACCAACGCTTACGATGCGCAGAATGGCAAGTCCGGCGGGGGCACGGTGAACGTGGTGCTGAAGAGCGGGGGCAACAAGGTCCACGGTTCCGTGTACGAATTCATGCGGCGGAATGCCTTCGACGCGAATTCGTTTCAGAACAACGCGCAGGGCGCGCCCAAGGACGGGCATTATCTGGATCAGTACGGCGGCGAACTCGACGGGCCGATTTACCTGCCGAAACTCTACAACGGCAAGAACCGGAGTTTCTTCCTCACAACTTATGAAGGGTACCGCGAAGCTACACCGCAACCGCTGGTGCTTTCGGTGCCCGAACTCGATATGCGGAAGGGGGATTTTTCGAAGAACTACGATGCCAACGGTCGCCTGATCACCATCTACGACCCGGCGACCACGCTGCAGGTGAGCCCCTACACGCGCCAGCCGTTCCCGAACAACGTGATTCCCTCGAGCCGGATCAACCCGATCGCGTCGAAGATCGCGACCTTCTTCCCCGATCCGAACACGAAGGCGGCGGGATCGAACTATTCCCAGAACAACTACTTCGCTTCCGGTGGTTACAATCCGGCGATCGACCATTTCTACAACCTGGTATTCAAGTTCGACCACAACATCAACGAGCGGAATCACATCTTCTTCCGGCAGGCGAGTAACGACCGGACGGAGATGCGCGGCACCAACGGAATCGTCGGGCGGGTGGGCGCCAATGGTCCGCTGCCGTTGAAGCGCGTCAACGACGCCTATGTGCTGGACGAGGTCTCGACGCTGACGCCATCGATGATTCTGAACGTGCGCGCTTCCTTTGCGCGATACATCGAAGCCAGCTACGGAACGATCGACCAGAACTTCGATATGACCAGCCTGGGCTTCCCGGCGTCGATGGTGTCGCAGTTGCCGTACAATCCGGGATTCGGTTATTACACGCTCACCAATTACATCGAGCTGGGCAAGAGTTCGCCGAGCAAGAACGTGACGAACACGTGGTCGGCGGCAGCTTCCATGACGAAGATCAACGGAGCGCACACCACCAGGGCAGGTCTGGACGTCCGGTGGATCCAATACGCGGTGGAAAGCCCCGGCACGGTATTCCAACTCAGCGGGAATCTGGTATTCACGCAGGCGAACTACGCGCTGGCGGACGCGCTGAGCGGGAATTCGCTGGCGGGGTGGCTGCTGGGCACGCCGAGTTCGGGGACGGTGAATTACAACTCGTTCTTCATCTATATGCAGCGCTACATGGCGCCGTGGGTGCAGCACGATTGGCGCGCCACCCGGCGATTGACCCTGAACCTCGGGTTCCGGCTGGACTACAACTATCCACCCAACGAGCGCTTCAACCGCTTGAACCGCGGCTTCGATACGCAGGTGGTGAACCCGCTCGATACGCAGGTCAGCCACACAGCCAGCCCGGACCTGCCGAATCCCCTGCGGGGCGGTTTGCTCTTCGCAGGCGTGAATGGCCAACCGGCATTGGCGGCGAACCTGTACAAGAACACGTGGCAGCCCCGCGTTGGCGCGGCGTACTCGCTGACGCCGAAGACCATCCTGCGCGGGGGATGGGGACGCTATTACATCAACCCGAGCAATAATTTTCAGCAGTCCACGGGCTTCAACGCGCAATCCACGCTGACGGCGTCGAACGATTCGAATCGCACGATGATTCCCAACCTGATCGCCAATCCGTTCCCCACCATCAATACGCCGCGCGGGGCGGCGGACGGTCTGCTGACCTATGTGGGACGGAGCTTCAACTTCGTCAATACCGCGTTCCGGGTGCCGCACAGCGACCTGTTTTCGATCAGTATCCAGAGAATGCTGGGGACGCGCGGGCGATTTGAGGTGACCTACTCCGCCAATCGCGGCAAGCAGTTGGAGACGAGCAAGAGCTTCGATATACAGGGTGACGGCGCCTTCCGGGAGTCCTGCAATCCGCTGACGGGACACGCGGTGACCTACTGCAACGCGGGGATCGCGAATCCCTACCGCAACCTGCCGGCGTTCGCGGGAACCAGTTGGTCCACGGCCACGACGATCTCACGCAACAGCATCCTGACGCCGTTCCCGCAGTACACCGGTCTCACGGAGTACATGCTGAATACGGGGCGAAGCTGGTACAACGCGTTACAGACGATCTACACGTTCCGGTTGCGGAACGGGCTGAACCTCAACGTGAACTATACGTTCTCCAAGACGGAAGCGCGGACGGGATATCTGGATCCGCAGAACGACGTGATGCAGCAGGGCGTGGTGCAGTACGACCGTCCGCACCGCTTCGTGGCGAGCATGATCTATCAGCTTCCATTCGGCAAAGGGCGGCGCTGGCTGCATCCGCAGAGCGCTCTGCTGAACCGGTTGGTGAGCGGGTGGGAACAGACGCTGATGTTTCAGGCGCAGTCCGGGCAGCCGTGGGCGCTGCCTTCGAACGTGCTGTACCTCAAGAATGGCGATCTGCCGCACGGGTGGGGGAACTCGCGGATTCAGATCGTGAAACCGTGCGTGGCGCAGCAGGCGGACACGGGCG
>CAIRBY010000423.1 GCA_903876865.1 uncultured Acidobacteriia bacterium | reverse complement strand
TTGCGTGAGGCGGTTTTTGGGCTGGGGAAGAAGGGCGGATGGCACGCAAAGTCGCAAAGGCGCTACGCAAGACAACTTCCAGACAGGTCCGGGGGTTTTTGCCTTTCTTGGCGGCTTTGCGACTTTGCGTGAGGCGGTTTTTGGGCTGGGGAAGAAGGGCGGATGGCACGCAAAGGCGCAAAGGCGCTAAGCAAAGCGAAGCAGCTCCTGCGCCGGTCCGGGTGCTTTTGCTCTTTCTTGCGTGAGACGGTTTTTGGGCGGACGAATACACTGGCTGCGCTGCGGGGGAAAGGCTGATTCGTGGGACAGGCCGGGAGGCCTGTCCTACTTGAGTTCTTTCAGGAGGCCGGGGAGGCTCCATTGCATTTGGAGGCTGTTGGGGGCCCAGTTGAATTCGGCGGTCATGACTTTGCCGACATCTTCCTGGCTCTTGCCTTCGCGGATGAGGGCGGTGGCGCGGGTGCGTAGCTTCTCCACGTTGTTGCGGTAGTTGAGGAGCGCGGCTTTGGTGGTGACGGGGCCGTGGCCGGGGATGACGGTGTCGAACTCGAGCTTCATGGCGGCATCGAGGGTCTTGGTCCACTCGACGACGCTGCCGCCGCCGTTGTAATCGATGAGGGGTGTGTTGCCGGCCATCAGGTCTCCGGTGTGGATGGTGCGGAGGGCGGGGAAGTAGACGACGGCATCGCCATTGGTGTGGCCGCGGCCGAAGAAATGGGCGCGGACTTCCTGACCGCCGAGGAAGATGGAGGTCTCCTCGGTGAAGGTGAGGCGGGCGGGCTTCACGTCATCGGCATTGGGCTGCTTGTGCTCGAGGATGGCGGTGCGGGCGTTGGCGGTGGAGATGATTTCGGCGGTGGAGAGGAACCTGGCGTTGCCGCCGGAGTGGTCCGAGTGGTAGTGGGTGGTGAGGATGTATTTGACCGGCTGGGCGGTGACGCTCTTGACCTGTTCGAGGATGGCTTCGTGGTCGCGCTCGAACTTATCGTCCACGAGGATGACGCCCTCGGTGGTGACGAGCACGGCGACGTTGCCGCCATCGCCTTCGATGGCGTAGAGGTCGCCCTTGACATTGCTGATGGTGAGTTTGGGCGGCTGAGCGGGGTTCTGGGTATAGGCCAGCCAGCAGCCTCCGATCAGGACGGAGAGGGCGGCAAGGCGGGCGGCAAGAGTACGGCTCATGAGGGGCAATATAGCAGATGCGGGGGCGTTCCCGGCGCCACCTGCGAGCAGCCGCATTCACGGAGCCCGACACCGGATGCTAGAATTAATTCTTTCACATGGCCAAATCCATTGCTGAATTGCAAACGATCGCTAAGATCGTGAGGCGTGACATCATCCAGATGATCACCGCCGCTAAATCCGGACATCCCGGTGGATCGCTTTCCGCTGTCGAGCTTGTGGTGGACCTGTACTTCAACCACATGAAGATCGACCCGGCCAACCCCAAGTGGGCGGACCGGGACCGGTTCATTCTCTCCAAGGGCCACGCCGCGCCGGTGCTGTACAGCGTGATGGCGGAGATCGGCTATGCCGATGCGCCCAAGGACAGGCTGAATACGCTGCGCCAATTCGGCAGCGTGTTTCAGGGGCACCCGGATATGCGGTTCATCCCGAGCCTGGAAGCTTCGACGGGTTCGCTCGGGCAAGGGCTTTCCCTGGGTCTGGGGATGGCGCTGGGCGCGCGGCTGAATGCGAGCCCCTCGCGCACGTTCGTGATGCTGGGCGACGGCGAGATTCAGGAAGGGCAGGTCTGGGAAGCGGCGATGGCCGCGGCGTTCATGAAGGCGGACAATCTGGTCGCGATCGTGGATAACAACCGGATTCAGCTGGACGGATTCGTGAAAGACATCATGGCGATCGATCCGCTGGGCGAGAAGTGGCGCTCCTTCGGGTGGCACGTGATCGAACTGGACGGGCACGATTTTGCCGCGATCGAGAGCGCGCTCTCGGAAGCGGCGGCGACCAAGGACAAACCGACGTGCCTGATTGCGCACACGGTGAAGGGCAAGGGCGTCTCCTTCATGGAAAACAACCCGAAGTTCCACGGTATGGCCCCGACCGCGGACGAATGCAAGCTGGCCCTACAGGAGCTCAACTAACCATGCCTGCCGAAACCAAACCGAAATTCGAGATCAAGCTGGGCGCGGCTACGCGCGAAGCCTTTGGGCGCGCGCTGGTGGAACTGGGCCGCGAGAACAAGGATGTTGTAGTGGTGGATGCGGATCTTTCCAAATCCACGATGACCACGTATTTCGCCAAGGAATTTCCGGAGCGCTTCTTCAGTTGCGGCATCGCGGAATCGAACATGGTGGGCGTGGGCGCGGGGCTGGCGATGGCGGGGAAGATCCCGTTCGTGGCGAGCTTCAGCGTCTTCGTGGTGAACAAGGGTTTTGAGCAGATGCGCATTGGCGCGGCTTATGGGCGCTCGAACCTGAAGGTCGTGGGAACGCACAGCGGCATCTCGATCGGCGAGGATGGACCTTCGCAGATGAGCGTGGAAGAGATCGCGCTGGCCTGCTCGCTGGCGGGGTTCGTGGTGATCGCTCCGGCGGACGAAATTTCGACCAAGGCGCTGGTACGCGCTTCGGCGGCGTACGATGGCCCGGTGTTTCTGCGTACGGGGCGGCCGAAGGCTCCGGTGATTTACGCGGCCGACCAGAAGTTCGAGATCGGCAAGGCGATCGAAGTGGCGGCGGGTACGGACGTCACGCTGATGGCGAACGGCCTGCTGGTGGCGCAATCGCTGCTGGCGGCGGATCTGCTGGCGGCGGAGGGCATCTCGGCGCGCGTGATTGATTTCCACACGGTGAAGCCGCTGGACCGGGACGCGATTGCGCGGGCAGCGGCCGAGACGGGCGCGATTGTAGTGAGCGAAGAGCATCTGGTGGACGGCGGCCTGGGCGTGAAGGTGGCGCAGGTGGTGGCGGAGACCGCGCCGTGCGCGATGGAGTTCGTGGGCATCCACGACCGGTACGCCGAGAGCGGGAATCCCGACGAGATGCTGGAGAAGTATCACCTGGTGGCGCCGGATATCGCGGCGGCCGCTCGCAAGGCAGTGGCGCGCAAGCGCTGAGTTAAGCCGACCATGCCGGACTCGCTGGGGTTCGCGGAACTGCTTCTGCGGCAGAGTCCGGCATGTCATTGGGTAGTCACACCGGACGGGATCTTCCAAGCCATTTACGGCGACACGACGGGGCTGTTCGGCCGCGCGGCCGAGGCGATCGCGGGGAAAACCATCGGACAATTGCTGGAGCCGGCCCGGGCGAAGGTGTGGACGGCGAGGTTGCGGCGCGCCATGGAGGGCGAGGCGGTGGTGCAGCGCGAACGACATGGGGGCAGAACTTGGTACGTGGAGGTGTTTCCCGTGCGCGTACCGGAGGCGAGATGGCCGGGGAAGTGTTGCGCGGGAGGGGTCGCGCGCGAGACCACGAGGTGGGTATCGGCCGAACAGGAGTTGCGGCACACGGTGCTGGGCGCGCTCAAGGCGCAGGAGTTCGAACGGCAAACGGTATCGCGGTTCCTGCACGATTCGGTGGGGCAAAACCTGACGGCGCTGGGACTGCAACTGGACCTGATCCGCATGGATCTGGAGGGACTCTCCCCGGCGACGTGCGCACGGGTGGGAGAAGTGCAAACGCTGCTGGGCGAGATGATGGAGCGGGTGCGCGAGTACAGCTACGAACTGAACCCTGCCGAGGTGGAGCGGGCGGGGTTGCGGGCGGCGCTGGACCGGCTGAACGCGCGATTCCGCGGGCGCTATTCCGGCACGCTGCGGGTGAACGTGTCCCCCACCTTGAAACTGGACCCGGCACCGGCGCGGGCGATGTACCAGATCGCGCAGGAGGCGCTGGAGAACGCGGTGCAACATTCGGGTTGCTCCACGATCGAGATCGCGATAAAGTCTACACGTACTGGTACTGCGCTGGAAGTGCGCGATAATGGGCGGGGATTCGACCGGGAAGATCTGGCGGCGGGGCGTCGCGGACTGGGGTTGTTGAGCATGGAACACTACGCCGCGCAGGGGGGATTGGAACTGACGATCACGAACGGGAAAGAGAAGGGGACCACGGTGCGGGCGCTGTGCCCGAAGCCGGTGGGAAGATAGCCATGTCCTTCGATATCGTGCTGGTGGACGATCACAAGCTGGTGCGCGACGGCGTGCGGACGATTCTGGAGCGTGGGGTGGAGTTCCGGGTGGTGGGAGAAGCGGAGGACGGCGCGGAGGCGGTGGAACTGTGCCGGAGGACGACGCCGGCACTGGCACTGATGGACATCGGGCTGCCGGGGATGAACGGGATCGAGGCGACCACGGAACTGTTGCGGCACTGCCCCGCGGTGAAGGTGGTGATCCTCTCCATGTACGACGATGAGAATTCGGTGATGAGCGCGATTCGCAGCGGCGCGAAGGCGTTCGTGCTGAAGAAGGCGTCGTCCGCGGAGTTGCTGGACGCGCTGCGGACGGTGGCGCGAGGGGGATCGTACCTGAGCCCGCAGGTTTCGGAGCGGCTGCTGGATCGGATTCAGCGGGGCGATCTGGACAAACCGGTGACGAGTCCGCTGGAATCGCTTTCGCCGCGGGAGTTGCAGGTGCTGCGGCTGGTGGCGGACGGCAAGACGAGCAAAGCGATCGCGGAGATGCTGGACCTGGGATTGCAGACGGTGCGCAGCTACCGCAAGACCATGATGAAAAAACTCAACGTGAACAACGTAGCGGGGTTGACGCAACTGGCGCTCGCGGCGGGGATCACGCACTGGAGCGGATCCGATGCAAACACCGTGGGGTGACTTTGCCGTCAGTGACGCGCACATTCACTTTTTTTCGCGCAAATTTTTCGATGCCCTGGCGGGGCAAAGCGGGCTGACCGCGGCACAGGTCGGCGAGAAGGCGGGCTGGGCGCTGCCGGCGGAGGATCCGGCGGAACTGGCGCAGGAGTGGATTGCCGATCTGGATGCGCACGGGGTGGCGCGGGCGGCGCTGATTGCGAGTACGCCGGGCGATGAAGCGTCGGTGGAGCGGGCGGTCTCGCTGTATCCGGAGCGGCTGTTCGGATACTTCATGGTGAATCCGCTGGAAGAGAGCGCGGTGGAGCGGGTGCGGATCGCGATGCGGTGCGGGTTGCACGCGGTGTGCCTGTTCCCGGCGATGCACCGGTACGCGGTGACGGATCCGCGGGCGGAGGCGGTGATTGAGGCGGTGGCGGCATTCCCGGGGCGGGCGGTGTTCGTGCATTGCGGGGTGCTGACGGTGGGCGTGCGGCGCAAGCTGGGGCTGGCTTCGCCGTTCGATATGCGGTTCTCGAATCCGCTGGAACTGCATGGGGTGGCGATCCGCTTTCCGAAGCTGAAGTTTGTGATTCCGCACTTCGGCGCGGGCTTTCTGCGCGAGGCGCTGATGCTGGCGGACCTGTGCGCGAACGTGTATCTGGACACGTCGAGCAGTAACTCGTGGATGCGGTACGAGGGGCTGGAATTGAAGACGGTGTTCCGGCGCGCGCTGGATGTGGCGGGGGCGCAGCGGCTCTTGTTCGGGACGGATTCGTCGTTCTTTCCGCGCGGGTGGAATTACGAAATTTTCGAAGCGCAGACGCGGGCGATGCTGGATCTGGGGATCAGCAGCGCGGATGCGCGGGCGATGCTGGAAGAGAATCTGCCGCGGCTGTTCACGTAGGGACGGGAGCGTGGTCTGGCTTGGTGGCCCTCCGCGTTTTGACCTGGCCGCGAACGTTGAGCTGGAGTCGGGGTGGCCGGCTTGCTAAAGTCGTCCTCATATCCGAGCGTTCCATGCATTCGGGACGGATCCCGGGTCTCCGGGAATGGAATTCAGGTAGGGGATGTGACCGAACAAGACGCTGCCATTCGCCTGTTTGTCTACG
>CAIRBY010000422.1 GCA_903876865.1 uncultured Acidobacteriia bacterium | reverse complement strand
GAGTGACTGGAGTTCAGACGTGTGCTCTCCGATCTGTCTCAGGCCAGCGCGGCTGAATGCCCACCACCATCAGGTTTCCGCTGGAGGCGCCATTGAAGGCGGCCTTCAGCACGGCGCGGTAGGCGGCGGGCTTCCCGATCACGTGGTCGGAGGGGAAGACGCCCATGACCGCCTTGGGGTCCAGGGACTGGAGGATTTGGGCGGCCAGACCAATTGCGGGCGCGGTATTGCGTTGTTCGGGTTCAGCGAGGATCTGACTCTTAGGGACTTGGGGAAGTTGCCGGATGATGGTGTCGCGCAGGTGGTCGTTGGTGAGGACCCACAGCCGCTCGGGCGGGATGACGGGCGTCAGGCGGTCCACGGTGGCCTGAATCAAGCTCCGCTCGCCGACTACATTGAGCACCTGCTTGGCACTGCGTTTTCGGCTGCGGGGCCAGAAGCGCGTACCGCGTCCGCCGGCGAGTATCAGGCCGTAATGATGTGGGTTCATGGGATTACAGGCTCCTGCTAGCTCAAAGGATAGCCGCGAATCAGGCGGAACGTCCGGCGCCACCGGGTCTTGGTGGGGAAATGCTGGACCAGATCGAGCAGATGCTCCAACGACATCATGGGACGGGAGAGCGCCTCGGTGGAGGCATCGTAAGACCAGTAGATGATCAGCGGCTTGCCGATGATGTTGTCGCGCGGCACGAAGCCCCAGTAGCGGCTATCGAGCGAGGAATCGCGATTGTCGCCCATGGCGAAATAGTAGCCCGGGGGCACGACCACCTCACCATTGACCACATGATTGTTCAACATGTCATTGGCGGCATCCGCCATGCGCATGTTGGGCTCGCTGGGGAAATTGTCCCGGTAGGAATCGATGTACTCGGTTTTGTGAACCACGTAGGGTTCTTTGACGGCTTTGCCGTTGAGGATGAGTTGCTTATCCACCAGCTTGATGTGGTCGCCGGGGACGCCGATGCAGCGCTTCACGAAGGTCTGCTGGATATCCACGGGGTAGCGGAAGACGATGATGTCTCCGCGCTTGAGATCGGTATAGGGCAGGATGTGCTTCGAAACAGGACCGGAGGGTGAAAAGGCGAGCTTATCGACAGCAGGTGATCCCCCACCAGCAGCGAATCTTCCATGGAGCCGGTGGGAATCACGAACGCCTGCACGAGGTTCGTGGTGCCGAACAGCAGCAGGATGATGGTAACCGCCCATTCCGCGATGAAGCCACGCTGGGGTTCCGGCTTGGGTGCTTCGGGCACATCCGGGTAGCCCTCTTCCACGACGATTACGTTTTCTTGATCCACAGTCCTTCATTCTACCGAAAACTTGATATCCTTATATGAGGCTTCGGCCCGCAAGCGAGATTATCCCCGCCTTGAGCCCATCGCATTGACCACATCCGCCTCACTTCCAATTCCAGAATCCGAACATGCACGCATGCGTCGGAACGGCTTCCTGCTGGTGTTCAGCTGCACCGTTCTAGGTGCGATTGCGCAGATCCTGATCAAGACGGGCATGGGCCACTTCAAGCCGGAGTTGTGGGCGCTGGTGACCAATGTGCCTCTGGTTACCGGGTATTTTCTCTACGGCGTCAACACGCTGATGATGGTGCTGGCGTTGAAGAACGGCGAGATGTCGCGGCTCTACCCGATCATCGCGCTCACCTATGTATGGACCACGCTGCTCAGCTATACACTGCTGGGCGAGCACCCGAATCTGTATAAGAACATCGGGATCGCGATCATCGTGATCGGCGTGGCGGTGATGGGTCGCGGAGGCAAGAAATGAGTCCGCTGATCCGCTCCATTCTGATGGTCTTCACGGCAAGCGTGATCGGTTCGCTGGGCATGGCTTTTCTGAAGAAAGGCTCGGCGCACCTGACGCGCTCGATCTTCAGCTTTCTGAATGCGCCGCTGCTGTTCGGCATCGCCCTGTTCCTGGGCTCCAGCGTCTTTTACGCGCTCGGGATCAAGGACGGGCAACTTTCGGTGCTGTATCCCTTTGTCTCGCTCGGCTATGTGTGGGGCCTGCTGTGGGCGAAACTGTTCTTCAACGAAGCCGTGACGAAGGAAAAGGCCGTGGGACTCGGCCTGATCCTGCTGGGCGTCTGCTTTGTCGGTCTGGGCAGCTAACTTCTACGCTTCACGGCCGAGGGCCATCACAAAATACTTGGCGCGTTCCGGACCGGGGTTCTTCCAGCCGTGCTCTTCGTTTGAATTCACATAGACCACCGAACCCGCGGTGACGCGCGTGGTCTTATCCAGGATCGTGATATCCAGAACCCCGGTCTGCAGCATCAGCACCTCTTCGTGCGAGTGATGATGGGCGGCATGCGGCATCTGACAGGGGCCGAGTTCGGTGATGTGGATATCCACCGGGAAACCGGAGTGGTTCCTGCCATCGAAGACGGCCCAAGATTTATTCTCGCCGTTCACCTTGACCACCATCTCCTTGGCCTCATAGGCCTTGGATGCCAGGGTCGGTTTCTCTTTCACTGGCGCCTTGGGGGGCGCGGTCTGGGCCGCGGCGAGAGCGGGAAGCATGGCAGCCAACTGCCGTCTGGATAATTTCATCTCTTTACCCTAGCTCACCTTGCTGCCATCGGCACTCAGATGGACGCGGCGATTTTCGTGGAAGGCCACGTTGGCGAGATGGGGCGCGCTGACGGCGCTCGCACCCACTTCCACGGGTGCATTGGGCTGCTGGCGCGATTTGACGCAATCGAGGAAATTCTGGATGTGGGTCTCGATGGGAACGGGCGCCGCCATGGACTGCACCGGTGCGGGATTTTTCGGCCAGGGCTCGGTCCAGATCTTGTAGCCCTCATTGCTCAGCAGCATGGTGCCCTGGTCGCCCTGGAACTGGATGCTCCAATCGTTGTCGTAGGAGTTGCAGTAATTCAAAGTCCAGGTGGCCATCAACTTCTCATACTCGAACACGGCGCAGAAGACATCGGGGACTTCGCTGCCGGTGTTCTTGGCGCCTTGCCCGAAACTGACGGCGCTGCGGGCGAAGCCGGCGCCGGTGAACCACTGCACCACGTCCATCAGGTGCGTGCCCTGGTCGGTCATGTTGCCGCCGGAGTAGTCCCAGAAATAGCGCCAGGAGCGGAAGCGCATGGGTTCCAGGTCGCGCGGCTTGGCCTTGCCGAGGAAGCGGTTCCAATCGATTTTTCCGGGCAGCGGGGAGTTGTCCAGCGCCTTGGAGACATTCCAGTTCCACATCGGTTTGGCCAGGGTCACCTTACCCAGGACGCCGCTATCGAAGATCTTCTTGGCTGCGATGAGTGCCGGCGCGCTGCGGCGCTGCATGCCGATTTGCACGATGCGGTCGGTCTTGCGCACGGCGGCGATCATGCGCTGGCTCTCTTCGATGGAGTGCGACATGGGTTTTTCCAGGTACACATCCTTCTTCGCATCGAGGGCGGCGAACAGGCAGGGCGCGTGCTGATGATCCGGCGTGGCCACTACGACGGCATCCAAGCCGCTCTGCGCCAGCAGGTCGTGATAATCCACGTAGGGCTTGGCGTCCGGCGTGGTCTTGCGGGCATTCACCAGGTTGGGCTCGTAGACCTCGGCGATGGCGACGCACTCCGCGCCGAGTTTCTGGAAATTGCCCTGCAGGTAGCGTCCGCGGCCACCGGAGCCGATCAGGCCGTAGGCGAGGCGGTCGTTTGCGCCCCAGGCCGAGCGCGGTACGAACAGGGGGGCCGCGGTGAGCGCGGCGGCGAGAAACTGGCGGCGATCCTGAGACGAATCCTGAGACGAATCCTGAGACATGGGGGAGTGCTCCTCAGGGGTCAGGGTATTACGACTCGCGTGGAGATGCAATCGCGGCATAACCGCAGCCCATGCAAGCGAGGAACGTGGTGAGTATTTCTCCGTCACCCAGATTGTGCTCGTACCAGCCGGCGCTGAGAACGGCGAGCATCACCGCGATCACGCCATAGAGCACGAAACGCCGCTCGGTTTCCGCCGGAGCCAGAGTTCGCGACGCGCGCAGAAAATCCAGCAGCATCTTGCCGAGGAACCAGAGGAAGGCCGCGAGAGCGGGCAGGCCGCGCTCGGCTCCGTACTGCAGGTAGACATTGTGCAGGTGGATGTAGGCGCCGGTGGGCAAGGGACGCGGCACATCCGCCGGGATGTAGGCTTTGAATTGCGCCTTGACCTGTTCCGGGCCCAGACCGAACCAGGGATGGGCCTTCATCATCTCGACCCCGGCACGGCGGCAGACCACGCGAAACTGGTTCGAATCCAGATCGCCCGCCGGGCGGTAAATGGAGACGATGCGTTCCCCCAAGCCAAACGGGTTGGCGAGCAACAGCAGCAGGACCGGCACGGGCGCAAGCAGCAGCCAGCGCTTGTCGCGCAGCCAGATCAGGAATGCTCCGCCGAGCGCGGCGCCCATCCACATGGAGCGGGTGTAGGCCGCGAGGAACGAAGCCACGATCACGATTCCCGCCGCCACCAGCCAGCGGTTGAGGCGGCAGCCGGCGCCGAAGAGGAGCAGCGCCCCGAGCAGCATGAGCACCATCATCTCCTCGCCCGAGAGGGTCATCCAATGGCTCATGAAGCCGGTGATGCGCTCGACGGTGTAGTAGACGCGGAAATCCTGATGCAGCGCCTGCGCGGCCTGATATTTGCGATAGAACTGCCAGAGGCTCCAGATGGCGGAAAGCGTGGTCATCGCGGTCATGGCGATCACGAGGCGGCGGACGTCGCTCAGTTTCCGAAAGGTGCTGTAGACGAGCAGGAGCACGAAGCAGAGATAGAACTTGCGGATTCCCGGCCAGCCCTCGTGCCAGCTATGGCCGGAGAGGGCCACGGCGATCACCGTGCAGGCGAAGAAGATGCCCAGGGGGATCGCGACCGGCGGAAAGCGCAGCACCCCGCCCTGGCGGAAATGCTGCACGGCCAGCGCGACCACGGCGGCGGCGATCAGGCAATTCGACGCGGAGATGGAACAGAGGACCGCCACCACCGACGCAAACGTGAGGTAATAGGGCAAGCGCCGCGAATCGAAAGAGCTCAAGTGTTTAGTATGCCGCAATCCGTATGCCGCATTCAGGATGCCGGCAATCCGTATGCCGGCCCTCACACTTGTGCCGGAGAGATACAGAACACAAAATCGCGCGTGAATGCTAGTATCCGAGTCAGGGAGGTTCGTGTGAAACCGAATTCGATTGTCATCAGCGCCTTGATCCTTGCCGCCGTGGCTTTGTCCGTGCATTCCCAGAGCACGCCGGCGCCGGCGCAGCCCGCGCCCAGCCGCATTGCCGTGCTGGCCATGCGCGAGGCCATGCTGGCCACGCAGGACGGGCGGAAGGCCGCCGCGGCAATGAAGGCCCGCTTCGAGCCGCGCCGCCTCGCGCTGGAAAAGCGCCAGACCGAACTCACGGGCCTCGACGAGCGGGCGCGCAACGGCGCCGCCACCATGAATGCGGAGACGCAGCGCCGGCTGGCGGAGGAGATCGCGACCAAGAAGAAGTCGCTCGAACGCGACGCGCAGGATCTGGACGACGATGCGCAGCAGGAGGACGCCAAACTGATGCAGGACATCAGCGACAAGATGAACGCCGTGATCGATCAGTACGGCAAGCAGAAGGGCTACACGGTGGTGGTGGATACGGCCCAGCCGATTCTGTGGGCCGCCGAAAGCGCCAACGTCACGCTCGACATCATCAAGCTCTACGACCAGCAGCATCCCTCTGCCGCCCCGGCGAAATAGGTGGGTACGGTCACACGAAAGGAGCAGCCTTTTGCCTGTCGATAAATTTCTGGGCGGCATCTCGCGTTTCCAGAGCCACGTCTATCCGCAGCACCAGGACTTCTTCGAAGAACTGGCGCAGGGACAGCGGCCCGAAGCGCTCTTCATCACGTGTGCCGATTCGCGCATCGACCCGTGCCTGCTGACACAGACCAAGCCGGGGGAGTTGTTCATCTGCCGCGTGATCGGCAACATCGTGCCGCCGTATCCGGATGCGCTGGGCGGCGTTTCGGCAACGGTGGAGTATGCGATCGGCGTACTGCGCGTCCCGGAGGTGATTGTCTGCGGACACACGGATTGCGGCGTCATGAAGGGCGCCTTCAACCCGGAAGCCGTGGCCGAATTCCCGAACGTATTCGGGTGGCTGCGCTATGCGCAGACGCCCCACCCGGAGACGGCTCCCTCGGCGGAAGCGCTGCTGGCGTTTACCGAGCAGAATGTGGTGGCGCAACTGGGAAATCTGGCGGGGCATCCCGCGGTGGCGAAGCGGCTGGCGGAGGGCAACCTCACGCTACACGGCTGGCTCTACGATATCGGCGCGGGCACCGTGGCTACTTACGATCCCGCGCGCGAGGCGTTCGTTCCCATGCATGCCGCGAAATAGCGGATCGGCGCTGGGCTCGATCAGTTCCCGATGGGAATCACCAGAGTTTGGGGCACGCTCGCGCCGTTCAGCGTGAAGGCGATGGGCGTCTTGTCATTGGCCGCGACCGTGGGGACCACCACGTTGAACTGATAGAGCCCCACATAGCCCGGAGCCAGACCGGCATAGGTCACGTTTGCGGCTACACCGCCGATGGTCACGGTGAGCCCATTCTGCAACGCATTCGTGCCCTGAACCACCTGGCCGGCAAGAGTGTTGGGCGTCACCGGACCGAAGCCGACGCCATACAGCGTGAGGTTGTCACCCGGTTTCGCGCGCGCCGTTTGTACGCCGGGGACCGCCTGCGGCAGAACGAAGGTCAGCGTGTTGGAGAAGAGCGCCACGATGTAAGGCGAGCCCTGAATCACGAAAGCCGCCGGCGCGAGCAGGCCAGGCTCCAGGGCGTTGACCGTGACGGGGAACGCGGCGCTGGTGCCGCCCGCGGTGGTGACGACCACGGATTGGCGGCCGGAGGGAACGCCCGAGGGCACTTGCACATCGACCTGTCCGGGGCTGATGAAATACACATAGGCGGGAATCCCGGCCACCGTCACGGAGGTCCCAGGGATGCCGGTGCTGCCGCCGATCGCGGTGGGCGCCGAGTTGCCGTTGAAATCCGAGCCCTGCCAGGTCTGCGAGAGCGTAGTGGCCAGATTCACGCCGTAGATTTCGATCCAGGTGCCCGGGGCAATGACTGAGAATCCGCCGTAGTTGCTGGCGCTGATGACGCCGTTCGGGGAGATGAAGGGTGTGGGGTCGAAACTGCCGGTGATGGTCCCGGTGATGGTCGCGCCCTTGGTCAGGCCAACCTGACCGATGCCGCAGGGAGAGACGCCGCCGGTGCAGGTGGTGCCGTTCGTGTACTGGAAGACAAAGTTGGCAAAGCTGTAGAAGTGCAGGGCGGGTCCACTATTCGGCGTGAGCGTGATCACCAGGGAATAGGCGCTCACGGCCTGCGCGAAGAAGAGGTCGCTGCCAGGAGTCTGCGAAACCGCCAGCAGAGGGAAGGTACCGTTGCCCGGATAGCTGAGCACGAAACTATAGGCGCCGCCGACACCGAACCCTGTGTAGGGACCGGAAAGCGTGCAGTTCGTATTGGCGCCATCGTAGGCGCAAGAGCCCCATTTCATGTTGCTCTGGCCCTGTCCGGACGCGTTTGCGCCGATGCCGGTGAGGGCGAAGGTCTGCGTGCTCTGGCCCAAGGTGGCGATGGCGGCAGAGGCGGGGAGCGAGATGAAGGCGGCGCTGAAGAGCATGGCCGCAATAGCAGTGAGTCTCAAGCGGAATCCCTCCGAGGATTTGAATACTGGTCTAACAATACCAAGGTTCCGGGGGAAACGCAGCGAGAGGCGCCGCCGTCAGGAGGCGGGAATGCCGCGGCCGGCGATTCCGTGAAATTCCATACATGGCGTTAACTAAAGAGCATATTCCCTGCTGATTTCGGAGTCGCAAAACGCCCGAATTCCGGTGTATTCTGACAAATAGCTTGGGGACGGCAAGGGGAATTCCAAATCAAAACAACACCCAGGTGCTGGAGGTGCATCCATGAAGAGCGATTTGTTTAGTGGACGGCGCATTGGATCTTTTCTGATCGCGAGCGCGGTCGCATCCATACTGCTGACCGGTACGGCGGGCGCGCAAGAGAATGGGGAAGGAAGAGACAACCGCGCCAAACAGTACGAACAGGACGGTCCGGCCGTGACCGTGCACGACGTGAATTCGCGCAGGGAATTGAACTACAGCAAAGTGGGAGCCGCGCCAACGGCCGGGGGCACGGCGCCGCTGAGCGCGATCACCAACCACGGCGGCGCGACCATGACGACCCCGAACGTGTACCTCATCTGGCACGGGAACTGGGCACAGAGCAATGGGACGGATAACGCGGCGGGACAGCAGATCGTCCGCGACTTTCTGTTCGGCGTGAGCAACTCTCCTTACTTCCAGATCAATACGACCTATAACGGCCCGACCGGTCTGGTGGCGAGCGGCACCGGCGCAGGGCACGAAACCACGGTAACGGCGGCGGCGAATTCGTCGCTCTCCGACAGGCAGGTTTCCACCATCGTCAGCAACGCCATCAATGGCGGACAGTTGCCGCGGGACTCCAAGGGCGTCTACTTCGTGATCAGTTCCTCGGACATCAACAAGAGCGGCTTCTGCACCCAGTATTGCGGCTGGCACACCTACGGGACCCTGGGCGGCACCCCGATCAAATACTCGTGGATCGGCAACGCCAACCGCTGCATCAACTCCTGCGCGGCGCAAGCCGCAGGCCCCAACGGCAACGCAGGTGTCGATGGCATGATCTCCGTATTGGCGCACGAATTGGAAGAGACCACGACCGACCCGCAACTGAACGCCTGGTATGACGCGAGCGGCGCCGAAAACGGCGATAAGTGCGCATGGACCTTCGGCCAGAACCAGACCCTGATTTCGGCCACCGGCGCTTACTACAACACTTCGCTGACCGCCATCAACGGTTCCACGCGGAACTATCTGATTCAGCGCAACCTCTCTGCCGCCGACAACAAGTGCTACATCAACTTCGTGACCAAGGCACAGTAGACCAATTCGAGCAGGCATAGCTGTGAATTTGCGGCCGCTGCCCCCACGCAGCGGCCGTTTTTATGGGCGCGGCCACCTCCCCGGTTCGCGCGAAGCGCTTTTTGTGACAAATCGTCTCCACTCTTTTCCCCGCCCCACCGTCAATTGCTAGCGAGACTATGTGCAAGTGCCTTCTGCTGCTGCTCGCCTGTTTTGCCGCCGAAGCCGCGGTCATTAAGGGGAACGTCGTGGAGAACCAGACCGGCAAGGCGCTGGCGCGGACGCTCATCTCGATCCGTCCCGTCCCCGGCGGCGCCGGCCCTACCGGCACCACCCGCACCAATATCTACGGCATGTTCGAGTTCTCCAACCTGCCGGCCGGAGCCTACCTCATCCACTCCGCACGGCGCGGCTTCCGGATGGTGCAGTACGGGCAGAAGAGCTGGCGGGGCGCCGGAGTGCCGGTGGTGCTGGAGCAGGAGCAATCCACCTTCCTCACCATCCGGATGCCGCGATTCGCCTCCATCAGTGGCGTGGTGGTGGACGAAAACGACGTCGGACTGCCGGAACACGAGGTGGTGGCGATGAGCAATACCCGTCCACCACGTATGATGGCGCGGGCACAGGCAGACGATCGCGGCGTCTACCGCCTGACCGGCCTCGACCCCGGGACGTACCTCGTCCGCACGGTGGGACGGACGTACGAAGACGGCGGCTATCTGCCGACGTTTTATCGCGAAACGCAGCGCGTGGATGAGGCGGGAATGGTGGATGCGCTGCTCGATGACGAGACCGGCAACATCCGGGTGCGCCCGATACCGGGCCGGCTCTTCAACATCAGCGGCGTGGTGAACCAGCTGGTCACACTGACGCTGGTTTCGGACGTGGGGCGGGAGACGCAACAGGTCTCCGGCGCATTTCAGTTTCCCAACAAGCCGCCGGGGCCCTACGAACTGTTTGCCGAATCCGTGGGGGACCGCGGCGTTCCGCTCGGCGCTTACATCCCGATTTCGCTGGAACGCGACACCACAGTGCGCGTGCCGCTGCTGCCCCGCGCCGGGGTGCGCTTCGATTTCCGCACCACACAGGGCGGACAGATGCAGGATGCGAGCGGCATGCAGGTACTGGCGCGACGCGTCGATCTGGCCGGAGAGGCTCCGCCGGAGACGGTGAGACTGGTCAACGGCAACGCCTCCTTCATTCAGGGACGCTGGCAGTTCAAGCTCGCGCCCTCGGCGGCCTATGTAGCGGCGGATTTTCGCGGGCCGAAAGGCGAGCGCCCCGAAAGCAATCGCGCCGATGGCTGGAACGAAGTCGCCATCACCAACCCCTGCGGGCTCTGGTACGTGATCTCAGACAAGCCCGGCGAGGTGCATGGCACGGTGACCCTGGGCGCGAGCGACCCGGCGGTGGGCGCGCCGGTCTTCCTCGAGGCCTTCGACGAGATCACGCACAAGCGCGTGGTGGAACTGCGTGCGACGCGCACGGACCTGCGCGGCAAGTACACGTTCGCGGGGCTCGCGCCCGGAACCTACCGCGTGGTCAGCACGTTCGAGTACGAAGCCCCCGACGTGCGCGAGCTCGACAGCATGTCGCCCAAAGTGGTGAAAGTGGAAGAGGCGCGCGACCAGCAGCTGGACCTTTCCCTATTCGTGATCCGGTAGCGTCGCGACTGCAAAGTAGGGCAGGCGTTTCCGCCTGCCAACCAGCTACGCCCGAACAGTTGGCAGGCG
>CAIRBY010000421.1 GCA_903876865.1 uncultured Acidobacteriia bacterium | reverse complement strand
GCCCCACATCTACCCGGAGGGGAAGTGGCTCTTCGTCACCTGGCATCTCCACGGCAGCTTGCCCCAAGCCGTGTATCCACCGCCGAATAAACTCTCCTCCGGTGCGGCATTTGTCTGGATGGACCGCTACCTTGATTCCGCCCGCTGTGGACCCACGTACCTGTCCCGAGAGCCCGTCGCACAACTCGTCGTCGAGGCGCTCAATTTCGGCGTATCGATCGGCAACTATGAGCTTGGGCCTTATGTGGTCATGCGCAATCACGTGCATGTGTTGCTCTTGCCAAAGGTGCCGGTACCGAAACTCATGCGATCCCTGAAAGGCGCCAGCGCGCGGCAGGCGAATCTCATTCTCGGCCGGACGGGGGAGGCATTCTGGCAGACCGAGTCCTACGACCATTGGGTGCGCGACCAGCGGGAATGGGACAAGATTGCCCGCTACATTGAGGCAAATCCGGTCAGGGCGGGGATCGTGCAGTCGGCCGAGGAGTATCGGTGGTCGAGCGCGTACGAAGAAGCAAGACCCGCCGGGACGAATCCCGGCGCTGCGGACACGAATGTCCGCGCCACAGCGAACATCAGCAGTGTGTGAAAACTAGAGCGCCGCTACTTCTCTTTCACCTGCGCCGGTTCCGTCAGCACAATCTCCGGCTTCTTGTTGTACTCGATGATCTTGCCCGTCACGCACAGATCCTTATTCAGGTACTTCTCTTCCGGCTTGCCGAACTTCGCCCGGTCCTCGCCGTTGATGATCGCCGTGAACGGCGTATCCGGGTACGCCTTGTCGAAATTCAGAAACGTGATCTTGCGCTCGGAATTCTCCAGGAACCGCGTGCCTACCACCTTGCCGCACACCGTCCCCGTCTCATTCATATGCGCAGCCGCCTGCGCGGCCGGAATCGGATCTGCCGCCTGCATCAGACCGGTGCATGACAGAGCAATTACAACTAGAAGTGACTTCATCGCTGTATTGTAAGCCAGCCGGTGGTAGACTCAATAACCTATATGAAAGTGTCCGTCCTGCTCCTCTTCGCGGCCCTCACTCTCTCCGCGGCCGACGAGTACACGCTCTACGATCTGCTGCCGCCCTCGACCCACTCTTTCGCCATCGTCTATGACGTGACGGCGAACCGCGCGGGCGCGCCCTACTTCTTCAACCCCATCCGCGTGGGCAGCACCGCCTCCAAGGAAAGCGTCATCGATCGCGCCACCGGCAAGCCGCTCGAATTCGAAACCGTGGATGGCAAGACCGCCAAAACCGGCGGCGGCGTCAGCGCGCGCACCGCGGACAATGCCCTCTTCCTCCGCGTCACCCTCGCCAACCCCGTCCCCAAAGACGGCGAATCGCGCATCCGCATCTTCAAGACCTACACCGACGCACCCTCCTACTACGAGAAGGAGAACACCCTCGTCTTCGATCGCCCGCTCGGCATCAAGCGCAACGAAGTGATCCTGCCCAAAGGTTACGAACTCGTCGCCACCGGCGCGCCCGCCATGGTCTCGCTCGAAGCCGATGGCCGCATCCACGTCAGCTTCCTCAATGACCGCGACGATCAGCTTCCCGTCCGCATTGTGGGGAGGAAACTGCCGTGAAGCTCTGCTGGCTGCTCCTCATCCCCGCGCTCGCCTGCGCCCAGTTCCACCGCGCCGAGCAGGACCGCGAAATCCGCTACTGGCTGGAAGATCCCTCTACCCACCAGTTCCGCATCTCGCACGAGTTCACCATCACCCGCGCCGGCCAGAAATCCGCCCACAGCTTCGTGCGCAAGGGCAGCACCGTGAATGCCGACGCCAAAATGTACAACCTCGATACCGGCGAACCGCTGCCCACCAAGAACGTCAGCGGCAAATCCGTGAACGCGCTCGGCTACTATCCCACGCCCACCGAAGACGATAGCGTGGTGGTGCAGGGCGATCTGCCCAAGCCGGTCGGCGAAGGCGAGAGCGTGCGCATCCGCTGCGTGGAAAGCTACACCGATGCCGCCGGCTACTACATCAAGGATGGCGAACTGGTCTGGTCGCGCACTCTTGGCCGCCCGCTCAATTCCGTTACGCTCCCCGCCGGATGGATGCTCACGAAGCTGAATTCACCCGCGATTGTCACGGTCGATGCCGATGGACGTGTCACCTTGCGTTTCACCAATCCGCGCAATGACAATCTCACGGTCACCATCTCCGCTAAGAAGCGCTGAACGCGCTGCGCGGCGGGGAAACGGTCAGGGCATGGGAAACTAGAGAGGAATGTCCAAAGTTCTGATCGCCGGCGGTGGGTTGGCCGGGTTAGCCGCAGCGGCGGCTCTGGGGAAACAAGGCTGGGAAGTAGAGCTTTTCGAGGCGCGCCCTTTTTTGGGGGGCCGCGCCACCTCGTACGCGGTTCCTTCCGGCGGGGAAGAGATCGCCGAGACCATCGATAACTGCCAGCACGTGCTGTTGCGGTGCTGCGTGAATCTGCTGGATTTCTACCAGCGGTTGGGCGTACGCGAGCGCATTCAATTCCATCGCGAGTTCTATTTCGTCGAGCCGGGCGGCCGCGTCTCCGTATTTCGCCGCGGACGCCTGCCCGCGCCGCTGCACTTCACCGAGTCGTTCCTGCGCATGCAGTGCCTGGAATGGCAGGACAAACTCGGAATCGCGCGCGCGCTGCTCGCAATCCGGAGCGAGCGAACCCGGCGCCAGGATCTGGACCGCATCAGCATGATGGAGTGGCTGCTCGAAACACGCCAGACACCGCGCGCCATTGAACGCTTCTGGCGTCAGGTGCTGGTGAGCGCCGTGAACGAAGACCTGGAGAAGATGGCGGCCATCCACGGCTTTCAAGTTTTCTGGCTGGGCTTTCTCGCGTCCGGGGATGGCTACGAAATGGGGATTCCCAATGTGCCCCTCGGGGAGCTATACACCGCCGAGGCGTGGCACGGCATGCCCAACGTGCGCATGCATTTCCGCTCTCCCGTGGAACGGATCGATAGTTCTGGCTTTGTGGTTGCGGGGCAACGCATTACGGCCGATCGGTACATCTGCGCTCTGCCCTTCGAACGCCTTGAGGCTGTCGGTTTGCAGGCCCCGAAATTCGAGCATTCCCCGATCACCGGTGTACACCTGTGGTTCGATCGCGAGGTCACGAGCTTGCCGCACGCGACGTTGCTCGACCGCACCATGCAGTGGATGTTTAATAAGGATGGCGGACGGTATCTGCAACTCGTGGTCAGCGCTTCGCGCAGTCTGACCGCGCTGTCGCGGCAGGAAATCATCGAAATCGCGATCTCTGACCTGCTGGGGTTTTTCCCGCTGGTGCGCGAAGCGAAGCTGCTCAAGGCGCATGTGGTGAAGGAGCAGCGCGCCACATTTTCGGCGGCGCCGGGGATCGAAGCACTTCGTCCGGGTGTTATCTCCGCAGTGCCAGGAGTCTTCCTCGCCGGCGATTGGACCAACACCGGTTGGCCCGGCACAATGGAAGGCGCCGTGCGTAGCGGATATCGCGCGGCCGACGCGGTTTGCCTCTCACAGGCGCAAAGTTCTACATGTTTGCTGCCCGATATTGCCTGTTCTGATTTTTGCCGCGGCAGATTTCCACACTACGGAGTACCCCGGTTTCATTAATCTTTTTTCATAATTTAAGATCTTAAGATAATTAACTCCGATTTACTTGTGCGGAGCCGTGCCATTGGTTACAGTCAGCGACAAGTCCTGAGCTTCGGACTCGTGGTGGTGTCCGCGCAAGCGGAAGAAACACCACTCCGACGTGTACGACCGGGATATTGCTTCAGTGCCGATTTAGAGTTTAGGGAAAGAAGGTTTGTCATGATTCGATCGCGATTATCGTTGTTCTTGGCTGCCGCGCTGCTGGCCGGAACCCAATTGAGCGCCCAAGTAGCCGGCCGCATCACAGGGCTGGTAGTGGATACCACGGGTGCGGCGATTCCGAACGCCTCGGTGAAGCTGCAAATGCCGGGCGGGGATGCCGCCATCTACAGTACGAAAACCACCGGAGCGGGAGATTTCACCATCCTGACCGTCAACGCCGGCATCTATGATCTGGTAGTAGAGACTCAGGGTTTTCTCAAGAATAAGATCAATGGTGTGAAGGTCGATCCGGGCCGTTCCACCGATCTTCCACCCATCAAACTCGATGTGGCCGGCGTCACGCAGTCCGTCGAAGTGAGCGAGGCCACGCAGGGCGTGCAGACTTCCAACGCAGAAGTCTCCACCGTCATCGCGAAGGTGCAGATTCAGGAACTGCCGATCACGGATCGCAGTCCGCTGGGCTTCCTGCAGACGCAGGCCGGCATCAACAACGCCTCCGGCAATACGGTGGTCAACGGCCAGCGTCCTTCCTACACCAACATCACGCTCGATGGCATCAACATTCAGGACAACTACATCCGCCAGAACGCGATGGATTTCGCGCCGAACATGCTGCTGCTCGATCAGGTATCGGAAATGACGGTCAGCACCAGCAACTCCGGCGCATCCTCGTATGGTGGCTCCGCCCAGGTAAATCTGGTCTCGCCCTCCGGCACCAATGAATTCCACGGAGCCGCGTATTGGAGCAATCGCAACAACGCGTTTGCGGCCAATTCCTGGTTCAACAACCAGTCCGGCGTGAAGATTCCGTTCTTGAATCAGAATCAGGTCGGCGGCAAGATCGGCGGCCACATCATCAAGAACAAACTCTTCTTCTACGCCAATTACGAAGCTTACCGCCAGCGCCAGCAGGTCTCTCAGAACACCACGGTCCTGACCGACACTGCACGCAACGGTATCTTCACCTACCGTGATTCCAGCGGCGTGGTGCAGCAGAAGAACATCCTCCAGTTGATGGGCGTTTCCGCCGATTCGGCCATGCAGAAGATCCTCGCCATGGTCCCGGCCGCCAGCAAGATCAACAACTATAACGTGGGCGATTCCACGGCGGCTTTGCAGCGCAATACGGCTGGCTACAGCTTCCTGATGCGCGACAACCGCACGCGCGACAACTTCACGGGCACTGGCGATTACATCCCCTCTCCCAAGCATTTCCTCAAGGTGATGTACTCCTGGAACCGCGACATTCTGGACCGCCCCGATTGCGACGTCACCTTCGACCTGGTTCCCAACTGCGCGAACAATGACAAGGTGAAGCTGCTTTCCACCTCCTGGCGCTGGAATCCCAAGTCCACTCTGACGAACGAAGTGCGTTTCGGCTTCAATCTGGCTCCCGCAATTTTCGACGTGAGCGGTACGCTGCCCACCAGCCTGATCACCGGTATGTCGTTCACCAACCCGGTCAATACCTTCCTGCCGCAGGGCCGTTTTACCAACACGTTCCACGTGGCCGACAACGCCAATTGGGTGCATGGCAAGCATACGTTCTCCTTCGGCTTCCAGAGCCAGATCATTCACATTCAGCCGTACAACGCCGCGGGCAACGTGGCCAGCTATGCGCTCGGGATCGGAGCGGGTCAGACCGGTCTCACGGCCACTCAACTCCCCGGAATCAGCTCGAGCGATTTGAGTGCGGCCAACGGCCTGCTGGCAACGCTGGGCGGCAACCTCAACACCTATTCGCAGACGTTCCAGGTTACTTCGCGGACCAGCGGTTTTGTCCCCGGAGCCCAGAGCAAGCGCAACCTCCGTTACAAGAACTACGCCGCCTATGTTTCTGACACCTGGAAACTGGACCGCCGCTTGACCGCGACGCTTGGCCTCCGCTACGAAATCAGCACCCCGGTGGATGAAATCGATTCGCTGGTACTCTTCCCCGTGATTCAGAACAACAACGTCATCCAGTCCGTTTTGAACCCGAACACGATGCTGGATTTCGCAGGTTCCAGCGTGGGACGCCCGTGGTACAAGAGCGACAAAAACAACTTCGCGCCGAATATCGGACTCGCGTACGATCTCTTTGGCGATGGCAAGACCTCTCTGCGCGCCGGCTACAGCATCAACTATGTGAATGACTCCGTCGGCCAGGCATTGAGCAACAGCTACACCACCAACGCCGGACTCTCCAGCGCAGTCAGCGCCACCGGCTTGAAGGGCACCGCCGGAGCCGGCTTGCCGGCGATTCCGATTCCGACCTTCCAGGTTCCCCGCAGCCTGGCGCAGAACTACGCGCTCAGCGCCACCTCCGCAGTCGGCACTCCCGATCCGGGTTTGGTCGCGCCCTATGTGCAGCAGTGGAACATCGGCATCGAGCGCTCGCTGCGCAACATGGTCATCGCGGTGCGCTACGTAGGCAACCACGGCACCAAGGAAATTCGCGGCATCGATTACAACCAGGTGCTGATCAAAGACCTGCTGCCCAACTTCCTGGTTGCGCAGAACAATGGCTGGCTGGCCCAGAAGGCCACCGGCGTGTTCAATGCGACCTACAACTCCGCCATCGCGGGAAGCCAGCCGACGCCGTATTTCAACGCCATGCCGAATGCCGGTTACCTGACGAATGCTTCCGTGGTCAGCTACCTGCAGACCGGCGCCGTCGGCGAACTGGGCAACTTCTACCAGAGCAACCGTGTCAACGGCACCAACAACTATTATGTGAACCCCAACGTGCAGGGCGCCAACGTCCTCACCAACTTCAGCAACAGCAGCTACCACGGGTTGCAGATGGAAGCTTCCCGCCGCTTCTCCAAGGGACTTTCGCTGCAGGCCAACTACGTGTGGTCCAAGGTGTTGAGCGATTCGCAGGGCAACCAGCAGACCGATTTCGAGCCCTTCCTCGATATCAACAACACCAAGATCGAGCGCTCGCGCACGCAGGGCTCCGATCTGCGCCACGTATTCAAGGCCAACTTCAACTACGACCTGCCGTTCGGCGACGGGCACAAGTTGAATGTCACCCACCTCGGTCGCGTAATTGGCGGTTGGAAGATGGCCGGCATCTTCACGATGCAGACCGGTACGCCCTTCTCCATCCTCTCCGCCCGCGGCACCCTGAACCGCTCGGCCCGCTCCACTTACAACACGATCAACACCAGCCTGACGGGGAGCCAGTTGAGCGATCTCTTCCAGTTCCGCATGACGGGAACCGGACCCATGTACGTGAACTCCTCCGCCATCGGCAGCGATGGCCGCGCAGTTGCGGCAGACGGTGCGGCGCCCTTTACCGGACAGGTCTTCTTCCAGCCGGCAGCCGGCACGCTCGGCTCGCTGCAGCGCATGGATATGACCGGACCCTCGGTGTGGAATCTTGACTTCAATATGAAAAAGGAAGTGAAGATCACCGAACGCCACTCCGTTGAGTTGCGCATGGACGCTACCAACGTGATGAATCACGCCACCTGGTACATCAGCAACCAGAACGTGACTTCCACCACGTTTGGGAAGATCACCAGCAACTACTATGGCCGCCGCCTGGTGCAGTTCGCTCTGTACTATCGCTTCTAAATAGAAACCAGGCAGTGGAAAGACGAACGGGGTGGGCGTAAGCTCACCCCGTTTTTAATGGCCCCGAAGACGTCTGCACGAGCCCCGTCCCAATCTCCCCGCGTCCAGCTACGGGCGTTTGACCAGTTTGATCTCGAACAGCTTGGGCCACTTCTTTCCGGTCACGAAGAGGCGGTCGCCCTTGGCGTCATATGCGATGCCGTTGAGCACGTCGGTCTGATTGGTGCGGTCGCCCGGCGTCAACAATCCGCGGCAATCGATCCAGCCCACCACGTGCCCGTTCTTCGGATCGATGCGCGCGATCCGGTCCGTCTGCCAGACGTTCGCATAGATCTCGCCCTTCACCCACTCCAGTTCGTTGAGTTCGGTGACGGGATGACCATCGTCCGTGACCGTGATGCGGCGCGTTTCCTTCAGCGACTCCGGATCCCAGAAGCGCAGATCGGCGGAGCCATCGCTCATGATGATGCTTTTGCCATCGGTGGTGAGGCCCCAGCCTTCACCGGGGTAGGGAAACTCGCCCTTCGGCGCAAAAGTCGCCGCGTCGTAGATGAAGCCCTTCTCGGCCTTCCACGTCAGTTCCAGCAGGCGGTCTTTCCAGATGATGATGCCCTCGCCGAAGTACTGGCCGGGCACGTCGCGCTTCTGCAGTACCTCGCCCGTTTCCAGTTTCACCTTCCGGATGGAGGACTGCTCCTCCAAGCCCGTGCCTTCATACAGCACGCCGTCCTGATAGACCAGGCCCTGCGTGAAGGCCATCGGGTCGTGCGGGTAGGTGTGGACAATCTGATAGGTATATTCAGGTACGCTGCCTGCCTGCGATGCCGGTCCGCAGGCGCAGGCCGCGAGTGCTGCCAAGAGAACAAGAGTCCGCGTAGTCACCAGATCAGCGTACCGCGAAACTGAGCACCCTGTTACGGTGGTACGGCACGCGTACGGCACGCGTCCGGCACGCGTACGGCACGCCCTGGGGTTCCGGCCAGATGGTAAATTGGCGGTGGCGGCACGTGTGCGGAGCAGGCCGCCATGCAAATTCCGGCCGGGAGCAGATTCTGGAAAGCCTGAGCGCAGAGCGAGAGAGGCCGCACGCGGACCGGCAACGGCTCCCGCTGCAACTGATGCTCGGCGTCGAGATTCTTCTGCTTTGGCTGCTGCCGATGCGCTCCAGCCTCTGGGCCGATGAACTTGGCACCTCCTGGATCGTCAAAGACTCCTTCACCGCGATGCTGGAGCGCGCCGTGGTCTGGTCCGGGCAATCGCCGCTGTACTACGTGACGGCTTGGGCGGCCGCGAAGATCGCACCGGCCAGCGACGTCGCGTTGCGCGTGCCGTCGCTGCTCGCCATGGGCGCGACCCTGTGGCTGCTCTATCGCCTGGCCGCGCGGCTCATCGGCAGGCCCGCGGCTCTGTACGCCGCGCTGATTTTCGCGGCACTGCCTCCGGTCGCCTTCGCCGCCGCCGACGCCCGGCCCTACGCACTGGCGCTGCTGCTGCTGGTTGCCAGTACCGTGGCGCTGCTGAAGTGGATCGAGAGGCGGACCCTGCCCGCACTACTGCTGTATTCTCTGTTCGCCGCCGGCGCCTGTTATGCGCACCCTCTGTTTTTGCCGGGACTGGTAGTTCCGGCCGTGTACGCGCTCTGGCGCACACGCAACGCCGTGCAACTGGCGGGCGCCTGGCTCGGAGCGGGAATCCTGTGCATCCCGTTAGTCCGCCAACTGGCCACATTCTTCGCTGAGCGAGGCGCGCACTCCTGGTTGACGGCGCCCTCGGTTGCCGAGTTCTTCTTCGCGATCCTGCCTCTCCCGCTGGTGGGCGCGATCGCCGCAGTCGCCCTCGCACGGATGTTGCGGCGCGGCGAGGCCGGCTGCAGTTGGACGCTGGATCGGCCGGTGACCATCTTTCTGGCCGCCTGGATGTTGTTCACTCCAGTAACCTACTTTCTGCTGGCGCGCACGAGCGACCTGCAGTTCTTCCACCCCCGCTACATTCTCGCCTTCGCGCCCGGCCTCGCTCTCCTCGCCGGCGCATTGGTACAGTCCTTCCACGCGCCGCTCGCCCGGCGCGCACTCGCCGGTCTGTTTGCACTCCTGTCGATCCTCACCGCCGGCGCCACCCTGGGCTTCCAACACAGTCGCGAGAACTGGCGCGACAACCTCGCCGTGGTCCGCGATCTGGCGGCGGAGCGGGGTACGGTGGTGGTGGTCTCCACCATCTTCGTCGAAGGCGGCACTCTGGAAGCGATCGCCAATCCGCGCATGCGGGATGTTCTCTTCGCTCAGTTGCTCCGCTATCCGCTGCCGGAGGATGTCAAGGTCATCAGGCTACCGTACGAAGTGGACGCGGCGGTGATGGAGCGGACGTGCGCGAGCGTCGTGCGCGACGCCCGGAGGCTCGTGGTGCTGCTCCAATCGGACAAGCGCTTCGCCGCGGAGTGGCTGGTCGCGCACGCGGAGCCATTCGCGCCGCGCATCCGTCACATGGGCCGCTCCGGCAGCGTGTTGGTCTTCGATTTCGAGCGGTGACGCCGCGAGGTCCGGGGCGCACGCGCCGCGGCGTTTCGATGGCGCGAAATATCAGCCTCCGCGCGCCGGAATACAATGTGGATTGCAACCTCCTTCCGCACACAATCCAACGGCTCGCGGCGCCGCTCGGCAGCCCGCATCACCGGCCGCGGTGCTCTGTATGGGCTGCGCCACCATGGACCACATTTTCAGCGTGGGCGAACTGCCCCGCGCACCGCTCAAGTTTCGCGCCCGCGAGTTCAAGGCGGTAGGCGGAGGCAATGCCGCCACCGCCGCCGTAGCGATCGTCCGTCTGGGCGGCTCCGCGCACCTCATCGCGCGCCTCGGCGACGATCTGATCGGCGACGCCATCGTGCGCGAACTCTCTGGCTTCGGCGTCGATGCCAGCCTCGTTCACCGCTTCACCGCCTGCTCCTCCTCCATCGCCTCCATCCTGATCGATGATCGCGGCGAACGCCAGATCGTCAGCTTCTTCGATCCGAAAATTTCGCATGTGCCGGATTGGCTCCCGCAAATCCCCGAAGGCATCGGCGCGGTGCTCGCGGACGCGCAGTGGCCCGCCGGCGTGATCGAACTGTTTCGCCGCGCCAACGCGCGGGGCATCCCCACCATACTGGACGCGGACACGCCGCACTGCCCGCCGGAATTGATTCGCACCTGCGGAGTGATTGCCTTTTCGAAGCCCGGGCTGGAGGCGGCCACCGGCGTGAAAGGCCTGCCCGAGGGCTTGGAAGCGGCGGCGCGTATCGGCAGCGGCGCGATGCTGGTCACCGATGGCGCGGCGGGCGTCTTCTGGCTGGAAGGAGGACTCCTGCGCCATCATCCCGCTCATCGTGTCAACGTAGTGGATACGCTCGGCGCCGGCGATGTCTTTCACGGCGCGTTGGCGCTGGCACTGGCCGAGGGCCGCCCGATGGATGCCGCGATCGCCTTCGCCAGCGCCGCCGCCGCAATCAAAGTGACTCGTTTCGGCGGGCGCGCCGGAGCCCCGACCCGCGACGAAGTGGAGCAGTTGCTCATCGAACCGCGCGCTCACGACTGAACCTCCAACAGCCGTCGCGAAGCCGTGTGTTACGGTGTTGGCGTGACTACGCCGACGAATGCGCGGGCCGGTTGGACGGCCGGTGAATGGCGAATCCTCTCCCTCCTGGTGGTCTGCAGTTTCATCTGCCTGGTGGATCGCAGCAACCTCTCCGTCGGTGCCACCGATATTCAGCGCGACCTGCACCTCACGAACTATCAGCTCGGGCTGCTATTGAGCGCCTTCTTCTTCACCTACGCTTCGTTTCAACTGCTCTCGCTGGCCGGTTGGGTGGCGGACCGCTTCAACGTCTGCTGGGTTCTGAGCGTCGGCCTGTTTGTATGGTCGGCCGCCACGGTCTGCTCCGGGCTGGCTCACACCTTCGCCATGATCTTCGGCCTCCGCCTGCTGCTCGGGATCGGCGAATCCGTGGCGTATCCTTCGTATGCCAGAATTCTGGTGAACTATTTTCCCGAGCACCACCGCGGCTTTGCCAACGCGCTGATCGATGCCGCCACCAAGGCCGGGCCCGCGGTGGGCACGCTGCTCGGCGGCCTGATGATGATGCGTTACGGCTGGCGCCCCTTCTTCATCCTGCTGGGAATTGCCGGAATGCTCTGGCTGCTGCCGTGGTATCGCTGGATGCCGCGCGGCGCCGCCGTGGCCGCCCGCACCGAGCCCGGCCGCGTGCCCAGCGTGCTCGATATTCTGCGCCAGCGCTCCGCCTGGTGCACCGCCCTGGGCCAGTTCTGCTCCAATTATTTCTGGTATTTTCTGATCACCTGGCTGCCGGGCTACCTGGAAAAGGAACGCCATTTCCCCAAGGACAAGATGGCCTTCTTCGGCTCGGTCTCCTTCCTGCTCATCGGCGTGGTTTCGCTCACCTGCGGCTGGCTCTCTGACCGCTGGATTCTGCGCGGCGGCTCCCCGACCCTGGTCCGCAAGACGTTCGCCGGCACCGGCCTCGCCCTTTCCACCATCATCCTGCCGGTGGTGCTGGTGCGCGATGAGCGCACCGCGATGGCCCTGCTCTTCCTTGCCTGCATGGCCTTCGGCATCTACACGCCCACCATCTTCGCCATGACCCAGACGCTCGCCGGACCTCTAGCCGCCGGCAAGTGGACCGGCTTGCAGAACGGTTTCGCCAACATGGCCGGTGTGATCGCGCCCTTAATCACCGGCTGGATTGTCGATCGCACCGGTGAGTTCTACCTGGCGTTTCTGGTGGCTGCGGTGGTCGCTCTGGCGGGCGCCGGCTTCCTGGTGGTGGGAGTCGGGCGCATCGAACAGGTGAAGTTCAGGAATCATGATGCGCGCGAACTTCCGTTGATGGTCGGGAGTTAGTGCATCGCGAACGCATTCGCTTGCGAATGCCTCTCTAACAAACAGATGGGCGGATTTGCGCGGCTGGTTTAGCCGATGCCGGAGTGACGCTTGAAGATGATGGACATGTTCTGCGAAAGGGCGGAACGAGCGAGCACCATGTCGCAGCCTGCCTCCTGCGCCTGCATCTTCAGGTCGGCCTGAATGTGCTGCAGGTAGCCGATGAGGCTGATCCCCTTGGTCTCCGGACTGCTCTTGAGCGCGGCGATGATCTGTAGCGGATTCGCGGCTTCGTAATTCAGATCGAAGACAATCAGCGAAGGCTTGGATTTCGCCTTCTCCAGAACGTCTTTCGCTTCGGTCACGAACTCCAGCCCGAGGCCGTTGCGCTTGGCCGCTTCGCTCAGCTTCACGGAGAAAAATAAGTCGGTTAATACTGCCAGGACCTGCTTCTGCATAGGAATGTGCTTTTCGAGAAATGCCCTTTTGTCTCTGGACTGGGAGGATGGGTCGATTGAATTCTAGCACGAAAATTACGGTGCGAAACCATCCTGCCACATCCTGCCATGGCGCGTGATTGCGTGGCGGCTCACGGCTTGCCCCCGGGGAGTCCGCGCAGAAAATCGTCGTCGGCCGGATTGTGGTCCTGGCGGCGCTGCAGGTAGAGGCTCATCCAGCGGCGCGCCTTGGCGGCGTCGCCGAGTCTGGCGAAGAGGTGGCCCAGGCTGCGCGCGCAGCGGGGGAGGCGGGTCTCGTTATCCAGCGCCGCCTGGCACTGCGCTTCCATGCCGGCGAAGATCTGCATCGGCGCCAGCACGGGAAGGTCTGCCGGCGGATGGCGCAGGAAGACGGTGGCTCCGGCATCGGTGAAGACCATCTTCCACTCCTTCTCACCGGGATCGGCGAGAGCCAGCGGAAGCACATAGGGAGTGCCGTTATAGAGATCGAACGAATCGATCACAATCGCCTGGATCTTGTACTTATCCAGCAGCGCGCGCGCGGCCGCGGTGTAAGTGGAGATCTGTTGATAATCGGCGTAGACGTCTTCACTGAGGGCGCGGCCGTCGATGAAAGACTTTCCGTTGGGCCACAGGCGCCAGATCAGATAGCCGCCCTTTTCGTAAGTGTTGAACAGGGGCGCGTCGATGTGGTGAGAGAGCAGGAACGTAGCCGCGCCGGAAGGGTACTTCCATTCGGCCGAGCGAAATTGGAACGCCTGCCCCCTGACGATCGGAGTCGCGATGGCGGCGAGCAGCAGCGCCGCAACGGCGTAATCCGTCCACTTGGGGAGCAGGCGCTGCCACGGGAAGTAGATGGCGATCAGTGCCGGCGCGACGAGGGAGAGCAGCGGTGAATTGCGTACGCCGGTGAGGTACGCGGCGCCGAAGAGAACCAGCAGCAGCCACTCCGAGACGCGCGCGCGGCGGCGGTTCCACACCAGCGTCGCAACCGCGGCCAGAAGCAGCAGGTTGAGGAAAGACGGGGACGCGAGGTCGGGCTTCTGCCACTCGTAGAGGCCGCTCTGCATGGCGCTGGCGCGATAAGCCAGTAAGACCCAGAGCGCTTGAAAGCCGTTGGGGTTCAGGAACGCGGCCACGAAGCAGGCCGCGGTCACGCTCCAGAAGCGGCGCTCATCCGCAAGCGGCTTGCGTTGCACGCGCAGCCAGAGCGCCTCCGCGCCGTACGCGCCGAGCACCACGAAGCCCATCAGGAAGCCGCCGTGGGCATTGGCCCAGATCAGAAAAATCGGCGGCAGCAGCCACAGGAAGCGGCGGTATTCCAGAATCAGGATGACGGCGACAATCAGGAAATACGTGAGCTGATAGGGACGGTCCGAGTTGAAGAACGAAGCCATCAGCGCGGTAACCGCCGCGGCGCCCATGGCGCGATAGAATCCCTGCGTGCGTCGCCACGTCCACAGCCCGGCGCCGAAGGCGCACGCGGCCATCAGCAGGGCACGCAGCAGGATCACACCGCCATAACCGCCGCCTGCGTAGGCAAGGTACATGAAGACCTGGTAGAGCCACTCGTGCGTGAGGTTGAAGTTGCGCACGGTCTCTTCGCCGGGGCGGGCAGGGTTGATGTAGGTCGTGAGGCTGAAGGGGTCGGGGACCGGCAGGGTACGCTGCTGAACGATATATTTTCCGGTGGCGAGGTGCCAGTAGGCATCGGAATCGGCGAGTTCGGTGGTGAAGCAGGCGAGCAGCAGCAGGGCCGCGAGGGCGAGGATGACGGCTTTGAAATTGAGGGCGGCTTTAGCGGGAGCGGGATTCATAGAAGGTCATCCATTGCCGGGCGCGGGCGGCGTCACCGATGATGTTGTAGATATTCGCGATGCCGCGGGCGCATTGCGGTTTTCGCGGCTGATGTTCGAGTTGCAACTGGCAGGCGCTTTCGATGCTGGCGAAGACCTGCAGGTTGGGGAGCGGCTGCACGCCGGCGGGCGGCTGCCGCATGAAGACGAGGCTGCGATTATCCGCCTGCACCAGTTTCCAGGTGGTCTGGCTCGGGTCGGCGAGCGCTACCGGGAGGCGCAGCACTTCGCCGCTCGAACGGTCGAAGGCGGTGAGCACGAGCACTTCCACGCCGTACTTGTCGAGCAGTTCCTCGGCGCTCTTGCCCCCGGTGGAGGGCGCGAAATTGAGGATGCGGTAGTAATCGGCAAAGGCCTCTTCGCTGAGGCCGCGGGGGTCGATGAAATCGCGTTGCGCCGGCCAGAGCCGCCAGACCAGATATCCGCCGGTTTCGTAGATGTTGAAGATGCGGCCGGTAATCTTGTGGGCCTGCAGGAAATCGGCAGCGCCGGAGGGCAGCATCCACTCGGCGGCGTGAAGTTGGAAGGCGTCTCCGGTGCTGAAGCCGAAGGCGATCCCCGCGGTGAGCGCGAGCGCGAAGGCCCACTCCGCAAGGCGGGGCAGAGCGCGCCGGAATGTGGGCAGGTATGCGCCGAAGAGGACTGCGCCCACGGTGCCGAGCAGGATCGTGTTGCGCACCGCCATCAGGGAGGCGAGAGCGAAAATCGGGTAGAGGAGCCAATCTGCGGGGCGCACCTTCCGCCACGAAAACAGCATGAGGGCGAGCGTGCCGAAGAGGATCAGGCTGTAACCGCTCGGTTCCCAGAAGGCGGGGCGCATCCACTCGGGGTTGAGGGATTGGATGGTGCTGCCGCGATACGCGATCACGATTTCAATCGCGCGCCAGCCGTTGGGGTTGAGGCCCGAGGCGGCGATGCAGGCGAAACTGACCAGCCAGAGTTGCCGCTCGCCGGGCACTGGTTGTTTGCGCAGGCGCAGCAGCAGGGCTTCGGCGCAGTGCGCTCCCAATAGCACCCAGCCCATGAAATAGCCGGCGTGCAGATTGCCCCAGAGGATGAACAGCGGCACCAGCGCCCACATCCAGCGGCGGCGTTCGAGCGCGGCCATGGTGAGCGCGAGGAACAGGAACGTGACCAGAAAGGGGCGGCTCTGCTGAAAGTTGACGGCCACTCCGGCGCAGGCCACTGCGGCGATCACGCTGCGGTAGAAGCCGTCCGTGCGCCACCAGACCATCACGCCGACCAGCCAGCAGAGCGCCACCAGCAGCAGGGCGCGCACCAGTACGAGTCCGGGGAATCCGGCCGCGGAATAGCTCAGGTGCATCAGCACCTGCGACAGCCACTCCGACGTGAGGTTGAAATAGCGCGTCTTCGCTTCGTTGGGATAGGCGGGACTGATCAGCGCGCTGTTGTAGCTGAAGGGATCGGGTACCGTGAGCGCGCGGGTTTCAAACGTGTGACGCCCGGTCATCAGGTGCAGCCAGATATCGGTATCGGCAACCTCGCCGCTGAACCAGGTGAGGAAGAGGAGCGTGGTGAGGGCGAGGATCAGCGGTTTGAGCCATGCAGGCGCGGCGGCGGGCGCAGGCGCCGCGTGGGAACGGCTGGAGTTTTGCGGAGGCATCCGGGGAAGCTTCAGTTTAGCAGGAAGATCGCGAGCGACCTTTCCTCATAGCCTACTTCCAGGCAATGGGACCGTTGGCGAACCGGTAGTGGAACTGCTCGAGTAGCTGCGCGTTGCCGGTAGCGAGGTACTCATACGCCTCGTCCCATTCCTTGCCCTCCTGCCAGCCCGTCTGCGTGAGGGTGACGCGCGTCTGCTGGCCCACGGCCGCGAATTCAAAAGTCGCGGTGGTGCCCGTGGCGCGGACCGTCGGGAACTTATCGGGCGCCATCGCGTGGATCACCACCTGCTTCCTGGCCTGGAAGCTGACGATGGTGCCGCCGCCAATCGAGCCGCCGGGGAAGCGCGCGATCCAATCTCCGCCGGGACGCAGTTCCACCGAGCAATCCTGCCAGAGCCAGGTATTGAGGCCTTCGGTGGTGGTGAAGGCCGTCCAGACGTCGTCGAGTTTGCCCGGGATGGTGAGTTCGAACTTCAGCGCCTTGGGAGACGCGAGTTTCGTCACCTTCACCGGGCTGGGCGGTTTGGGCGCGTCCTGCGCGTAGGTGAACGGGCAGATAGTCAAGGCGCAGAGACTGAGCAATGTGAGCTTCATGATTGGGTTCCTTTCTTCTGGCGGAGCAGATAGCGGAAATAGTTGCGCAACTGGGCGACGGATTGATCGAAGGGTTCGATGCGCCGGTAGGAGCGGGATTGCAGTACGCCACCTTC
>CAIRBY010000420.1 GCA_903876865.1 uncultured Acidobacteriia bacterium | reverse complement strand
GTTCCAGGTACGGGCGGCAGTTGCGCAACTCCTCCGGCAGCGGTTTGTTCCCGGGCGGCGCGCAATGCGCCGTCGCCGTGATCCACATGCGGCTGAGAGTCAACCCGTCTTCGCGCGATAGCGCCCCTGCCTGCGAGGCGAACCCGGTCTTGTGCAGGACCTTGAAGAGCATATCACCCGATTTATCCCCGGTGAACATCCGGCCTGTACGATTGGAACCATGTGCGCCGGGTGCGAGTCCAATAATCAGGACCCTCGCCGCCGGGTCGCCAAAAGAGGGCACCGGGCGTCCCCAGTACGTCTGATCGCGGTAGGCGCGCCGTTTCTGTTGCGCGATTTCCGCAGTATACTGGCGCAATCGCGGGCAACGCTCGCAAACTATGATGTCTCGGTTTAAGATTTCCAGCAAAGAGCCTCTATTCGTTGCAAATAGGAGAAATTTCGCTTGACGAAACTACCTCTCAGTGTACAAAATTGGATGTTCGGTTGCTCCGGCCGAATGTTTGACGCTTGCTCTGGCCAAATCTCCCCTACACTCACCGATAAGGTGAGTGGACGCACGCTATGAAGAGATCTTTGCCAATCCCGGTTTCCCGCTCCATCGCACTACTCCTGACCCTCCATGTCTTTGCAATGCTTGGCCTTGCGGCTCCAGTCCCGGCCAAGCGAAAGCACCGCCACGCAACCGCTCACTCGGCCGCAACCGCCAAAGCGCCCGTCGCCGCTGTCCACAAACCAGCTGCCAGGTCGGCAAAACCGCGCGTTACCGCAGGCAAAGTAACCGCCGGCGCCACTGTCGGCGCTGCCGCCGTCACCGCCGCGCATGTGCAGACCGTCGCGGCCCGTCCGCAGAAAGCGGTTGCGGGTCCCCGTCCCGCACCGGTCGCTGCGCCCGTCATCGCGGGAGGTCCCTGGACCAGCCCCACCTTCGCCGATTCCACCGAGGGCGATAACATCGATGGCGAAGATCTCGATATCCGCCGCGCCGCCGTCGATTCGCTCGGCCAGTACAACGGCTCCGTGGTCGTCGTCGATCCCAAAACCGGACGCGTCCTCACCATGGTGAACCAGAAAGTCGCGCTCTCTTCCGGTTTCCAGCCCTGCTCCACGGTGAAAGTCTCGGTGGCGCTGGCCGGTCTGAGCGAGAAGGTGATTCAGCCCTCCACCAAATATCGGGTGGCGGGGTTGCGGATGGACCTGACCTACGCGCTTGCCCACTCCATCAATTTCTACTTCGCCACGCTCGGCGAGAAACTCGGCTTCGAGAAGGTCAGCTACTACGCGCGCCTCTTTGGGTACGGTGAGAAGGCGGGGCTCAACATTGCCGGCGAGCAGCCCGGCCGTTTCCCCACCGAGATTCCCAAGAACGGCGGCGTGGGCATGCTCACCAGCTTCGGCGAAGAGATTCAGCAGACGCCGCTGCAACTCGCCGCGCTGATGAGCGCCATCGCCAACGGCGGGACCTTGAATTATCTGCAGTACCCGCGCTCGCAGGCGGACGTCGATACTTTTGTGCCGCGGGTGAAGCGGCGTCTCGATATCGGCAACCTGATTCCGATGGTAAAGCCGGGGATGCGCGGCGCGGTCGAATTCGGAACCGCCCATCGCGCCCGCGAAGACGGCGCCATCGCCGGGAAGACCGGCACGTGCAGCGAGAATCACACCCACCTGGGCTGGTTCGGCTCCTTCAATGATGTGGGCGATCGTAAACTGGTGGTGGTGGTGCTATTGACGGGCGGACGTCCGGTGAGCGGTCCGCTGGCGGCTGGTATCGCCGGTGATGTCTACCGCCGCCTCGGCGAGAAGAACTACTTCCACGCCGCGCAGGTGATGACTCCGGCGTCGCTGGTTGCGAGCCAGATCTGCTGCGAGCGGTAGAGCTACTTTTTCACGAACAGCGAGACGGCCATTCCGAAGCCGATTGCGATCACGATTCGCCGCACGGCGGTTCGTCCCAGTTTCCGCGCCGTGCCCGCGCCGCCATAGCCGCCGAGGATCG
>CAIRBY010000419.1 GCA_903876865.1 uncultured Acidobacteriia bacterium | reverse complement strand
GCGCCGGACGCCTGGCCCTGGCCGCGCGCAATCTCGCGGACGAGCTTGCAGACCCGGCCAGTCAGGCCACCGGCCTCCGCGCCATGGGGCACGTCAGCTATGCCGGTTCGAACTATGAAGATGCCCTGCGCCAATACGAAGAGGCTCTGGCCCTCCTCACCAGGCTGGGCCGCGATCACGAAATCGGCCGCACCCTGATCAGCGGCCTGCAACCGCTCATCTACCTCGGCCGCTACGAGGAAGCTTACGCCTGGGCCGCTCGCGCGGAAGAGATCTTCGCCCGCCTCGGCGACGAACTCCGCCTCGCCCGCCTGGCCAGCAACGTGGGGAACATCCTCTACCGCCAGGATCGTTACGCCGAAGCGCTGGCCAGTTACGAGAAGGCCTACGCCACGCTCGGCCGCCTCGGGCAACATCGCGACGTGGCCGCCGTGCTGAGCAATATGGCGGTCTGCAACATCAGTTTGAGCCGCTTTCCCGAGGCCCTGGAATACTACGCCGCCGCCCGCGATTACTGCCGCCGCCACGACCTGCCGCTGCTGGTGGCGGGCGCGGATTACAACATCGCCTACCTGCACTATCTCAAGGGCGATTTCCTGCGCGCGATCGATCTCTACCGCGTCTCGCGCGAGCACTACCTCGCCGCTAACGATCCCTACCACGGCGCCCTCTGCGATCTGGACGAAGCCGAGATCGATCTCGAACTCAATCTCAATGCCGAGGCCGACCGTCTCGCCGCCTCTGCCGGCGCTGGCTTTGCAGCGCTCGGAATGTCTTACGAACGCGGCAAATCGCTCGTTACCCAGGCCATCGCCGCCAGCCGCCGCGGCCGCTCCCACGCCGCGCGCCAACTCTTCGGGCAGGCGCGCAAAATCTTCGCGTCCGAGCGCAATCAACTCTGGCCCGCGCTGATCGATCTCTACCGCGCGACCCTGCTCGAACGCGAAGGTTCGGTCGATGAGGCCGCCCGTCTCTGCCGCCGCGCGCACCGCGTGTTGGATGCCTCCCTGATGCCGGGCCGCGCTGTCCTCGCCGAACTCCTGCTCAGCCGGCTGTCCCTCAAGAAGAACCGCATCGCCCGCGCGCGCCAGCTGTGCAACCGCGCCTGCGCCCGCCTGAAGGACACCGGCACCCCTTGGCTGCGTTTCCACGCCTTCTTTGTACTCGGACAGGTGGAAGAGCGCAGCAGCCACCCGGATGAGGCGCTCGCCGCCTTCCAAGCCGCGCGCGAAGAGATTGAAGCTCTGCGCAATAAACTCTGGGGCGACGAGGTCAAAATCTCATTCCTCAAAGACAAACTAGCCGTCTACGAAAGCCTGGTAAAGGGCAAGCTCGCGCGCAGCGCGGGTAAAGGCGCAGCAGCCGCCGATCAGGCGAACGCCGAAGCCTTCCACTACATCCAGCAGGCCAAATCCCGCAGCCTCGCGGACCTGATCTCCCGCCCGGAAGGGCCCGCTCCCACCGATCCCGCCGTCTCACCGCTCGCACTTCAGATCGAAGCGGCGCGGCGCGATCTCAATGCCCACTACCGCCGCATGGAGCATCTTGCGCTGGCTGCCCAAGCCGGTAGCGCTGCTCAGATCGAGGCCCTGAAACTCAGCGTCCGGGAGTGCGAAAGCCGCCTCGCCCGGCTCGCCGCCTCCGTAACGGCGGAAAGAGGCGATTCTCCCTCTGGCCCCGTGGAACACCTGCCGTTAAACACCATCCAGGCGGCGATCCCCGAAGGTTCCATGCTCCTGGAATACTACCTGGTGCAGGGAGTGCTCTACGTCTGCCTGCTCGACCGGACGCGGCTACAGATCTTTCCCCTTGCCGAGATCGAGGACATTCGCACGCGAATGCGCCTGCTGCGCTTTCAGCTCTGCAAGCTCAGGCCCGGCTCGGAGCCACCCGACGCCGCTTCCGAACAGGCGACCGAGGATCACTTGCGCGATCTCTACGACGATCTGATCGGCCCCATCCGCCCGCTCTTGAACGGTGTGCGCCACCTCATCATCGCGCCCCACGATTTTCTCCACCACCTCCCATTCCACGCCCTGCGCGGTCCGGCCGGCTACGCCATCGATGAGTTCACCATCTCTTACGCTCCCAGCGCCACGGTCTTTGCGCTCTGCAGTGCGCGGCGGCTGAACGCGTCCGCCGGTTCCCTGGTCTTCGGCCTGCCGGATGAACGCGCGCCGCATATCCGCCTGGAGGCCGAAACCGCCGCCGCCGTGCTGCCCCAATCGCAGTGCTTCCTTGATGCCGAGGCCACCGAAGCCGTGCTCCGCCGCCTCGGTCCCACCAGCCGGTTCATCCACATCGCCACCCACGGGCTTTTCCGCCGCGACAATCCGCTCTTCTCCTCCATCCGCCTGGGCAACTCCCACCTCACCCTGCTCGATCTCTACAACCTCTCGCTGCGCGCCGAACTGGTCACGCTCAGCGGTTGCAGCACCGGACTCAACGTAGTGGTGGGCGGGGACGAATTGCTCGGCCTGATGCGCGGCCTGCTGTTGGCCGGAGCCCACGGCGTCATGGTGAGCCTCTGGGATGTGAACGACCTCAGCACCTCCCGCTTCATGCAGTTCTTCTACCAGCACCTGCTCCAGACCGGCGACAAAGCGGCGGCCATGCGGCACGCCATGCAGTCCGTCCGCGCCGAACATCCCCACCCGTTCTATTGGGCGCCGTTCGTGCTCGCCGGCAAGCACACTACCGAACTCTGAAGCACCGCAGCGCCTGCTACCTCCGCCCTGCGGCCCATGCCATCGCGTACGCCAGATTCAGCGGCAGCACCCACCAGATCTGAGTGGGCGACCGCCACATTCGTTTGGCCACGCCGGAGAGAGAATAGAAGCGCCGGTTCGCGTATCGATATCCCGCCAGAAGCTCATCCACGCTCATTTGATGCGGTTGGTACACCACGTCCGTGCGTCCGTTGTACTTCACCCAGTCCCGCGTCAGGATTCGCCCCTGCGCCTCCAGCCGCTCAAACAGTGGTGTACCCGGGTAGGGAGTCAGGATATTGAACGTCGCGTTCTGAACACCGGTCTCTTCCAGGAAATCCAGCGTCTCCCCGAAAATCGCCGGCGTGTCGTTGTCGAAACCAAAGACAATCCCGGCCTGCACCGCAATGCCGTGGGATTGTACGCGCTTCACCGCACGGGCGTACTCTTCCACGCGGTTGAAGCCTTTGCGCACTTCCCGCATGCTCGTCTGCGAGACCGACTCCAGCCCTAGAAACAGCTGCTTACATCCGCTCCTGGCCGCCCCCTCCAGGAATTCGTCATCCTGTGCCCCATGGATCGTGGCCTGGCTGCTCCACCACTTGCGATACGGCGCAATCGCGCGAAACAGGTCCTTTGCATACTCCCGGTCCGCTGCGATGTTGTCGTCCCAGAAGATGATTCGCTTCCCGCGGAAGGAAGCGTATTCGGCCGCCACCTCGCCCACCGGCCGCTTGCGCAACCCGTGCGGGTACATCATCACAATCGTGCAGAAATCACAGTGGTTCGGACATCCCCTTGTGGCGAACAGAACGCCGCTGGTGAAGTCCCTGCGATGAAAGAGATCTTTCCGCGCCATCGGCGCGCCGTCGAGAGATGCCGGATCATCCCGCCGGTAGACGCGACCGTAGTTCCCCGATTCGAAGCCACGCAGGAACTCTTCCCAAAGCCCTTCGGCCTCTCCCACAAAGATCACATCCGCATGCTGCCCCGCCTCCTCCGGCAGCAATGTCACATGCGGTCCGCCCATTACGACACATGCTCCTCGCGTCCGGAACCGCGCCGCGAGGCGGTAGGCGTGGGGAGCGCTCGGCGTATGAAAAGTAATCCCGACCACGTCGGGTGATGCCCTCCAGTCGATCGCGTCGCACTCTTCATCGACGTGACTTACCTGCCAGCCGGAGGGCGCCCTCGCGGCCAGGTACGGCATCGTGATCTGCTGGAAATTCAGAAACCGGGAGCGTCGCGCGTGGCGGATTTCATCCGAGGATGCGGTAATCAGCAGGAGCTTCGGCATGATGCTACCGGAGCCTGCGGCGCGACCGATTCATGGGGCGCGGGGAAGTCGCGCTGCCAGCCCTCATCAAAGATAGGGATAGCATATCGGCCCCCCGTTCCGCGTGGACGCCGCGGAGGGATCCAGGCATCCTCAGCAGTTCACCCTCCTTTTCCTGGAGAACGAGTGCTCCGGCCGAGGCAGACGGATCCCCCACACGGCGTCCCACCGCTACGCTATTTGCGTGGCTCGAAGCGTACTTCCACTTCCGTGTTCACCCGGACCGGATGGCCGCCCTTGACCGGGGGCTGGTAACGGTACTGTGTCCACGGCACGATCTCGCAGAGCTGCTTGCCCGTGTCCAGATCGAAGATCTTCCCGTCCGTGCCGATGGTGACTTTGCACTTCACCGTTCCCCCCTTGTTGTCCCACAGCGGCGCGGTTTGAGCGGGTGCGCTCTCAATCAGAAGAGCCTTCTGTTTGTCTGCCGCTACCTCTACCTCTTGAACGTCCTTGTCCGCGTCCTTCTTCTTTGCGTCGGCGCCCTCCGCGGCAGGGGCGGGCTGTATCTTGGTAACCAGAAACACGGGGCGGGCGGGATACCGGTTCACCCTGGTGCGCAATGCCTGGGCATCCAGATCGATGATGTCCATTTCCAGACCGCTCCAGACCATCCTCACCACGTGATCGCAGCTGGATCGCAGCGGATAGCCGTTGTTGCCCTGATCGGGATCCCCGATTTCGTCGATTACCCGTTGCGCGTTGATGCCCTCGACGATGTACTCGTTCCCGTGAACCACCTCGACCGGCTTCCGGAAGAACAGACGGTAGCGGCGCGTACCTTCCCAAATGTACACGGAAGAGTTGCTGCCCGCGTTCAGCGTGGCATCCACCGCGCCGCCGCCTTCGATCAGGACCTGGGCCTTTCCCTGAATCCGGTCCAGCACGACTTTCTTGGCTGTATCGGCTGTTGGCTTGCTGGAGCAGGCGCTCCACATGGCAAGCGAAAGTACGAGAGAACAGAACATGTATGCGTTACGCTTCATTCGCTGGTTCCTCGAATTTCGGAGTTAAAGATCCGGCTTTGACGGTATCACGTGGCCTGCCCGCTGACAACGGACCGGCTATCTCCCAAGCTTCTTCTCTGGCGTAGCCGCAGCAGAAGCCACCGGTCGCGCGCCCGATGGTACGGAGCCGCACCGTTTGACCACGAGCGATTTCCGGTCGGGGCCGGAATGGCTGCAATCGGAATGCGGCAGTCACACGACGCCAGGAAACACGGAGTGGCGAAGGCCTGCCACGCATTTCATGGGCTGTAACTCATTGGATTTCGGACGTCCGTGTCCATGGGGTCCCTCCTTCGGTCTCCGGCGCCCGCCAAACCGCTTCTCCACGCACAACTGGAGCACGGCACCCACTCCGGCACCCACTCCGGCACCCCCTCTGGCAATGACTCCGAAGGGCTCCGAAGGGCCATGCTGCGCCCCCGAAAAGCGGTATAGAATATTGCGAGCAGTTTGACTGGGCAATTCGCCGGGAGACGGTGAAACGGGGCAGTCCGACGTTTCCATGGAGGAGAAATGCGAGTTCTTGGCAAAGACGTTCCCCGCAAGGCAATACTGGTATCTGCCGCTGCAATTCTGGCCTGCCTCACCGCTTGGCGAGCGGCGCCAGTGAGGGCACAGGGAGCCCGCCCGCCCGCGATTCAATCCATCTCCGTCTGCACTCCAACCGGGAGCGGCGCCAAGGGCTCGTGCCCCGGCGGGACTGTCGACACGCAGCAACTGGTGCTGGGCACAAACGGAGTTTCCATCAACCGCGCCTCTGGGTTCGGACCAACTCCGGATGAGCACTCCTCCGTTTTCGCACCGGGCACGTTAGGGGCAAACCCGGACTACCTGTTCTTCCTCGCCACCGATAGTCCGGGCACTTCCGGCATTGGAGTCACCGTGCTTTCCGGCGGCGCCGGGCCCGGAAAGAATGGCCAATGGGTGCTCGACATTCCCACCGCGGACGGCTATGGCAATTATCCGGGCGGCTTCGGTCAGGTTTTCAATACGGCCATGAAACCAGGAGTCTGCCCCACCGTGCCCGACGGCAATCCGGCCCATCAGGACCAGACCTTCGATACCCACTACGCCTCCGCCGGCTCGGTGATGCTCGATCCCACCGGCCCTCCCGGTTCGCTCCTCATGATCTATGAGGGCACGAACGGCTGCATCGGCTCAGCCGGTGGTTCATCGGGCAATGCGGGGACCGGCAACGCCTATATCTCTCTCGCCGTCGCCACATCGTTGGATTATGGCAAGACTTGGCCTACCTACCGCGGCACCTCCACCTTTAATTTCGTCCCGATGCCGAACACGAATCCGACCCAGGCGCCCAATGCGCCCATCGGAGCGATGGGCAGGAACGTCTGCATGGGGAACGATTGCACCACCACGCCTCCGCCCTACTACGGCCGCTATGCCGCGATCACCGCCCCGACTTCATTGGCGTCTCTCATGGCAGCCGGAAAGCCGCTCACCGCCACCACCGGCGAGCAGGAGATCGCAGGCTTTGTGGACGATGTGAGCGGAGCCGCCAGACCCTATGTCTACGCGACCTTCGGCGACGTCCGGGAAGGTCGCGCCCAGTTGAATGGCGGCAGCGCGCCGCTCACCTTCCAGAAATGGGACGGGCAGGGCTTCAACGCGCCGGGCATCGGCGGTGCGGAGACTGCCGTAATTCCAAACGGTCAATTCGCCAACTGCGGATCGCCGGCACAAGCCTTCTGGGGCGCATCCATCAGCTACGTCGAGACCACCCAACAGTATCTGCTCACGTTCATCTGCACTTCGCCCAACGACCCCTCGCTCGGCAAAGGCGGAGCCGGTAACCGCGGGGCTGCCTGGTTCTACTCCACCAGCTACGATCTCTCGGATCCTTCGCAATGGTCGGCGCCGCAGGAGATTGCGGGCTCCTGGAGCGAGTTCGATTCCTCCGGCGGATGCGAGTCTTATCAGGGCTGGTATCCCACCCTCATGAGCCTCGGCAAGAAGCCGGGGCGACTCGCCACCACCGGCTATGTCTTCTATCTCTGGGGATGCCAGACCGGCGGCACCCCCAATCCGGGGCGCCAGTTCTCCGCACGCCAATTCACGATCACGACCGGTCCCCCCGGACCGGTCCTGACTTCGGGATCGCTCGCCAACGGAGCAACCTACCTCAGCGGAGGCCTGGTCCCGGGCTCCTGGGCGCAAGTGAAAGGAACGGGGCTGAGCCCGGTGTCGCGCACCTGGGGCTCGGCGGATTTCCTCGGGCTCGGCAACAAACTGCCCACATCCCTGAGCGGTGTCAGCGTTGCGGTAAACGGACTTCCCGCCGCCGTCTACTTCATCGATCCCGCGCAGATCAGTTTTCAGGTGCCGGCCGGCGTCACCGGGACGGCTGCCGTGCAGATCACCAATAACGGACAGGTCAGCAACTCCGTCTCGGCCTCCGCCGCGGCGAGTTCCCCAGCCATCTTTCCCGTGATTGTGACCGGCGCCAACTACCCCGCAGGCGTCTTTCTGGATGGCAAACTGGTGGGCGATCCTGCTGTGAATCCGGCTTTCCGGAAGGCCAAACCGGGCGACGTGATCCAGCTCTACGCCACCGGACTGGCGTCCACCCCGGCGGGCGTGGTCTCCACGCTGCAAAATGTGAGCGGCGTAACCGTCACGCTGGGCGCCACCACCGTTCCCGTCACCTTCGCGGGATTGGTTGCGGTGGGCGAATTCCAGGTCAACTTTACCGTTCCCCCACTCTCCAACGGAACCTATCCCATTTCGCTCACAGTCAATGGAGTGTCTTCCCCCGCCCAGATCAACACCAGCCCGCCCGGACCACTGGTGGTGCCGATCCTGAATTAGGCGAAATCAGGGGCGGACAGCAAGGTGACTGCCTGGCGCTTCCCCTGGCCTAAACCCTGAGTTATCCACAGGTTTCTTCAGCCAGTTGAAAATAAATCAGAAAAACTTCCCATGTGCTATATTTTTGGACTCCGCCGATACCCTAACTTCCGTTAGCCGTACCTCCATAAGTATGGTGAATGCCAGAGCCGGAGGCCATAAGGAGCGCATGCAGCATTTCGACATCGCCTGCTGGACCGATTACGTCCACGGACTGGTACCGCTGCCCGAACGGGCACAGATGGACCGCCATGTCCGCGAGGGTTGCCACTCCTGCCGCCGGTTGGCGGACCTGGTCGCACGCATTCAAACCGAAATCGCCGCCGAGCCCGCCGTCCCCGAAGCACTGGTCCGCCGCGCCCAAGCCATCTTCCCTGCGGGCGAATCCGCCCGGGAAGCCTCAGACTGGCTGCGCCTGCCCCGTCTCGCCGCACAGCTCATCTTCGATAGCTTGGCTTTGCCCTGCCCGGAAGGCGCGCGCGCAGCCGCCGCGGCCGAAGCCCACAAAATCTACCACGCCGGGGATTATGCCATCGATCTGCAGATCGAGCACGCCCCGGAATCCGACGAAATGGCGCTCGTCGGCCAGCTGGCCGATCGCTCCGCCTCGGGCCACCCGGTTTCCGGTGTCTCCGTGCTGCTGACGGCGCGCTCTCGTGTCCTGGCCCGGGCGGAAAGCAACCGCTTCGGTGAATTCTGCCTCGTCGGCAGGAGCGTACAGGGGCTCACCCTCCGCGTTCCGTT
>CAIRBY010000418.1 GCA_903876865.1 uncultured Acidobacteriia bacterium | reverse complement strand
CTCTTCACCGCCTGCCGATCGAATCCGGCCGGGGCGCAGGTGGAGCGGTTGGCGATTCTGCGTTTTGAAAATCTGAGCGGGGATGCCTCGATGGAATGGGCCGGCCGCGGCTTTTCGGAGTTGCTCTCCGCGCAAGTGCCGTCTTCCCCCGAACGCCAGATCATTGCGCCCGCGCGGCTGCATTCCTTCGACCGCGCGCTGGGGCCGCACTCCATCGGGGCGCCCGGCATCTCCAGCGAAGCCACGCAGGCGCAATCCGCCGGGGCCACCCAACTCGGCTACGGGACATTCACGCTTCGCAACGGCAAGCTGGAGGCGCAACTCACTCTGGAAAGCGTGAGCGGCATGAAGACGCTGCGCGTGCTCTCCGCGACCGCGCCCGCGGGCGACTTGCTGGGCGCCGCTACCGCGCTGGCGGCGCAACTCACAGCCAAGCCGCAGGCCTATGGGACCAGCAATGCGCGCGCTCTGGCCGCGTTCATGCGCGCGCTCGAAACCACCGATCCAGCGGTGATGGAGGCCGCCGCCGGACTGGCGATCGCCGCCGATCCCGATTACGCCGGGCCCTACCGCCTGCTGGCGCAGGCGCGGCTGCAGCAGCAGGACCGGGCGGGCGCTCTGGCCGCGCTGGACCGCGCGTTGCAGCGCGGCAACGCCATCCCGGAACTGGAGCGGGTGCGGATCGAACTGGAAGTGGCGGAGCTCAACGGCAACTCGGGTGGGCGGCAGGCGGCGCTCGGCAAGCTGGTCAAGCTCGACGGCACGGACCCGCTCAGCTGGATCGCGCTTGGGGAAGGCGCGATGAGCCGGCATCAGTTCCGCGCGTCGCTGGATGCCTTCCGGCATGCTTCGGAGCTGCAGCCCGAAGACGGCCGGCTTTTCAACTCCATGGGCTACGCGGCGGGCGAAGCCGGCGATCTGGATGCCGGCATGAAAGCGCTGCGGCGCTTCCAGGCTCTGCGGCCGAATGACGTGGATGCGATCGATTCGATGGGCGACATCCATGTGGTGAACGGGCGCCTTTCGGAGGCTGAGAATTTCTACCTCGAAGCCGCCCGCAAGAACCCGGCTTTCCTCAATCACGTGGAGTATCTTAAGGCCGCGATGGCGCATCTGTGGACCGGCGACGCATCGGGAGCGAACAATCTGGCCGAGCAGTATCTGCGGGCGCGCGGCGAAGCGAAAGACCCGGCGCTCGATTACCGGCGGGCGCAGTGGACTTGGATCAGCGGCCGCCGCAAGGCCGCGGCGCAGCAGATGGGCGCCTTCGCGCTCTCTGCCGAGAACGGCCCGGCGCGCGATCTGGCGGCACGGGCGTATGCCGAGATGTCGCTGTGGAGCACGCTCTCCGGCGATCGCGACATGGGTGCGCGGCTGGCGCAGAAGGCGCTCTCGATGGCGGGCCCCGGCTCGGCGGTGAATGCCGTGATGGCGCGCTACCTGGCACAGCCTTCGGCCGGTCCCGCGGTATGGGCGGAGCGCGCCGCGCAACAGTTTCCCAGCCCCGCCGCGGCTTCGGTACGCAACACCGCGCTCGTCTATGCGCTGCTGTTGGAGCGGCAATTCCAGCCGGCGCAGCTGTTGCTGCAGCGGATGTGGGATGGCGATCTTCCCGGCGGCGACGAGGGCCTTTCGGTGCTGCTCGGCTGGACGCTGCTCGAAACCGGCAAGACTCAGGAAGCCGCGGCCCTGCTGCGGTTCCACCCCGTGCCCGCCGCCACCGGGCTGACGCCGTTCACCACGTTCTACCTGCCGCGCCTGCTCTATTTGCGCGGCCAACTGGCCGACCAAGAAAATCGCCGCGACGATGCTCGCGGCTGGTACGACAAATTCCTCGCGCTCTCCGGCCCCACGCCTTTGATCTGGGGCGAAGAGAAGAAAGTCCGACCGTAAATGAAGATATTTCCAACTAAAGACGGGCGCCTCGCGCGCCTGATGAAGATTTGCCAGCCGCTGCCGGAAGCCATGATGGAGCCCGCTTCGCGCCATGCCACGTTTCAGGTGCGCGGCAAGACGTTTGCGTATTATTTGAACGACCGTCTTGGGGACGGCATCGTCGCGGTCTGCTGCAAAGTCGCGCCGGGAGAGAACGTGAGCCGCATTGCCAGGCACCCTTCGCGTTTCTATCTGCCGGAAGGCATCGGCGAGCAGGATTGGGTTGCGATGCGCCTGGACACGAGCGGGTTGGATTGGAAGGACGCTGCCGAACTGGTGGTGGGCAGCTATAAGCTGGTGGCGCCCAACCGGCTGGCTCTGCTGGCGAAGGTAGTGCCGGTCGGCGCGGAACCGCGCAGCGGGCCGAGACCGGGGATCGCGCCGCGCAAAACCGTGGGGCCGCGCCAGAGGGAAGGAGTTCCCGCGAAGGGAGGCTCTGGGGCGAAGCGACCGGTTGGGAAGCGGGTTGACGGCAAGCGGCCTGACGGCAAGCGGCCTGAGGGAAAGCGGCCCGGTACTGCTCGTGGAGCAGGTGCTCGTGCGGCACGGCCGGCTGCGCCAGCGGAGGAGTAGGCAGGCGCGGGGAAGCTTCAGAATGTGGGCAAGCTGAAGACGGTGCTGAACAAGTAAGTGATTTGGCGAGCCGTGTTTCCGTTGCTGAAATAACTGCAGTTTTTGGGCGTTCCAAGGCACTTTCGCGAAGGGCGCGTGGTCTTCAGCCACCCGAAGATCTGTTCAATCTGTTTTCGCTTTTTCAAGCTCACCTGATATCCGTGATGGCGTGTCGTCCGCTTGTCGATGTGGCTGGCTCGTTTGGTATGCCGAGCTACGTGCGGTGTGATCCCCAGAGCCCTACTCCCTGTGACAAACTGCGAGCAATCGTACCCTGTATCGG
>CAIRBY010000417.1 GCA_903876865.1 uncultured Acidobacteriia bacterium | reverse complement strand
TCCTCCTCGCTGATCTTGAGGAAGCTGCCGTGCTTGCTGTTCTCCGGCAACTGCATCTTCTCCGTCACCGGACTCCAGTGCAGCAGGTCCGCGGAGTGGATCGCCTCGTAGCGCTTCGGATCGCGGTAGTGATCGTAGTAGATCAGATAATCGTCGCCCACCTGAATTGCCGAAGGACCTTCGGACCAAGACTCGGTCAGCGCGCCCGTAACGATTTTCCACGGCCCTTCGAGCGAAGGCCCCTCGGCGATCTGAATGTACTTGTGCAGCGGTTCCGGCCGCTCGTCTTTGAACACGAGGTAGAACGTGCCGCGCGTCTGCAGGATGGTGGCGTCGATCACGACGAAGCCGGGGTCGAAAAAGATCGCGGGCTGGGTGAAAGTGTTGAAATCGGCGGTCAGCGAACTGTAGATGCGGTTGCCCTCGTGCCTGCCCGCCACCACGCTGCTCCAGACCACCAGCCACTTCGCTTTCGCCGCGTCCCAGTAGATCTCCGGCGCCCACGTATTGGCGGTGCCCGGCGTTCCGGCCATGAGCGGAATCTCGCGCTGCTCGGACCAGTGCACCAGGTCCGGCGAATGTGCGTAGCCGATCGATTGGCCGCGCCAGCCCCACGTCCACACCATGTGGAACTCGTGGTCTGGTCCGCGCGTGAGGAAGGGGTCGCGCATCAGTTCGCCCGCGTGCTCGATCGGGAACCACGGCTTGCCGTGATTGGCCGGTGTCCAGTGATACCCATCGTTGCTGGTGGCGAAGAACACGCCCATGTTGGCCGGCTCTTTGAAGTAGGCGAAGAGCATCGGCTCCGCTGCCCCTGCAGCGGGCAACAGCGCCAGCGCAAGCACGGCGATGAGTCTCATTTGCTAAGCGCTCCTTCCGTATTGGCGTCGATCAGGTTCTTGCCCTTCCAGCGCGATTCCGCAGTCACTTTGCCCGCGGCGTCGAAGAGCTTCCACGTCCATTCTCCACCCGCGGAGTAAGCGCGCTCCCAGCGCTTCCTCCCGTCGTCGCTCCAGAACGTCTCCACGCCCGTCTTGCGGCCGCGTTCGTACGTCACGTCCCACAGCTTCTGGCGATTCTCGTACGCGAAGGCCTGCTTGCCGTTGAGGCGGAACTGCCCGGTCGCCTCCGGATCCTCGGGACCGCCCTGCGCGATCCACGTCTCGTTCAGTTCGATGTGGACCGGCGGCTCGTTCTTCGATGTCACAATGTGGATCACGCCGTTGGGCGCCTGCGTCGCGGTGGTGTAACCCACGGTCACGATGTTCGGCAGTTGCCGCGTCTTCCACGTCTCGCCGTCATCCTCGCTGAGCGCCACGAATGCGCCCGCGCCCTTGGGCCCGAGCTTCTTCTTGTCGAAGAGATCGGCCACGAAGAAGAGCCGCCCCGACGCGAGGCGGAGGATGCTGGGACGCTGTCCGCTGCCGAGCGGTTGAAACGGCGTCTTGGATGCAGTGTACGTTTTGCCGCCATCGCGACTCACCACCTTGGGCATGAAGCCCTCGATGTTGGAGTTCTTGCCGCCGAAACCGAGCAGCGCGCCGTCTTTGCCCAGCGCGACCGTAGTGTGCCGCCCCGCCGTGCGCCCGCCGGTGTCGTACCAGCTCTTGCCTTCGTCACGGGATGCGAAGAGCACGGTGGTGCTGCCCGCGCCGTCCACGGCCAGATAAATCACGCCATCCTTGTCGCGTACCACGCTGTTGATGGGCTGCGGCGTATATTTGCCCACAGGCCCTTGCAGGTTGGCGAAGGTGGGCACGCTCCACGTGGCGCCGTTATCGGTGCTGGTCATGAATTGAAACGGCGGTCCGCCCAGCAACCGCGCCGCGCCCCAGAAGAACCACATCTTGCCGCGCTCGTTCCAGAAGACCGGAGCGGCGTCGTCGGCATCGGGGAAGTCGGGCCACGGCTCGGGCATGTCCCAATCCTCCGCGCCGTAGCGCAGGCGCATCGTCAGGATGGTCTGCTCGGGATCGTCCTCGTATTTCGAAGTGTTGTAGTAGGCCGCGATCAGGTCGCCGTTCGTCGCCACCTGCACGGCGGAGTTGTGATACGCCACGCCGAGCCCGGGGGCGAAGCCGATTCTCCAACCCACCTCTCGCATATCGCGCGCGCCCAGGTTCGGGAACATCGGCCGCGTGTGATAGTAGGCCTTCGCGGGATCGGGACCGGCCTTCAGATTCGGCGCGTCCTGCTTCACCGCGAGTTGGAAGAATGGGCGCTGCAGCGGCAGCGGTTTCGTCTTCGGCAACTCAGCCTGTACCACGCGGAAGCCGATGGGGTGGGTGGCCGACGCAAATCCGGGCGCGACCCCGGCCCGGTTCGCCGAGCGCGCGAAGTAGGGCAACTCGGCGGGCAGGTGCCTGCCGCCATCCGTCTTCGCCTGCCGGTAATCCAGGCCGCCGCCGCGCACCACGCGGGCGATGCCGGAGGCGGGGCCAACCGGGTCCGTCTGTGCCGCCGCGGGGTAGCGGCCGTGCCAGTCCAGCACCCACTCCGCGACGTTGGTGTGGAGATTCTTCAGGCCCCATGCGTTCGCGGTCTCCGGGGCGGGTGGCATGGCGCCCGAAGAGAAGGGCGTGCGTGTGCCGGCTCGCGCCGCGTATTCCCATTCGGCCTCAGTCGGCAGGCGATACGTCTTGCCCTCTTTTTCGCTGAGCCATTTGCAGAAGGCTGCGGCATCGTCCCAACTGATGCCGGAGGCGTACGGCGCGTAGTAGGGGTCGCCGGTGAAGCCCTGGCGGAACTTGCGGAACTGCTCGATTGTGATCTCGGTCGCGCCCATCCGGAAGGGCTGCGTGAGCGTGACCTGATGCACCGGCGTCTCGTCGTAATCGCCGCCATCGGAGGTGCGGTCGTAGACTACGCCGTTCGCACCCGCGGTCAACGCCTTGGGCAGGGGCAGGGAATCCACGCCCATTTCGAAGCTGCCGGGCGCGATCCGCACCAGCGTGACGCCGATCGAATTGACCTCGGTGTCCGCCGCCACGCTCCAGCCAGCCAGGGCGAGCGCGGCAATTACCGGTAAGAAGATCCAAAAATGCTTCATGGCAATGTTAAAACCTCTCACGAATACGGCCCATCCCCTTGACGTCAGGCTAGCACGCGAATATGCTCAAGTGGAATAGAATCCGAACTCTGCATATTTATTCACTGGTCGGACCGCGCTCCGGGATGAGCGCCTTCAGGAGGTCAATGTGAGACGTTTGCTTTGCTTATCGCTGATGATGGGCTTATCGCTGATGATGGCGGCCGGGTTGTGCGCGCAGGAGTTTCGCAGCACGCTTTTGGGCCATGTAACCGATCCCTCGGGATTGGGAGTTCCCAGCGCCAAAGTGGCGGTGATGAAACTGGACACCAACGCGCGCAGCGAGACGGTCACGGGACCAGACGGGAATTACACCGTGCCCTTCCTGCCGCCGGGCGCCTATCAGGTGACGGTGGAAGCCAACGGCTTCAAGAAGTACGATCGCTCGCGCTTTGAGATCGGCGCCAACGAGCGCATCGCGATCGATGTCCAATTGCAGTTGGGAAGCTCTTCCGAATCGGTCACCGTCTCCGCCGACGCGCCGCTGTTGAACACCGTCACGGCCTCCGCCGGGCAGGTCATCAGCACCCGCGAAGTCGAGACCCTGCCCATGAACGGCAACACCCCGCTGGCTCTTGCCCGCAACGCGCTCGGCGTGGTGCCCAAGCAGAAGCACCTGCTCAACGAAGTCAAGCCCTACGACGTTTCGAGCGCAGTGGATATCTCGCTCGGCGGCGCCAACGCCGGCTCCAACGAATACCTTCTCGATGGCGTGCCCAACATGAGCAACGCGGCCCGCTCCGGCGGGTTCAGCCCCTCCATGGAAGCGGTGGAAGAGGTGAAGGTCGAACTCTACCAGGCCGACGCCGCTTATGGCGATACCCTCGGCGGCACCGTCAACATCACCACCAAAAGCGGCACCAATCAGTTCCACGGCGCGCTCTACGAATTCAACCAGACCTCTGCGCTCGCGGCCAATCAGTACTTCCTCAACGCCGCCGGCATCAACGCCACCATCACCCGCTCCAATCAATACGGCGGCACCTTCGGCGGCCCCGTGCGCATTCCCAAACTTTTCAACGGCAAGGACAAATTCTTCTTCTTCCTCGCCTATGAAGGCTTCAAGGATTCCACGCCCGGCGTCAGCACCTCGGCCGTCCCCACCGCCGCCGAACGCACCGGCGATTTCTCCGCGCTGCTCGCACTCGGCGCCAGCTACCAGCTCTACAACCCGACCTCGGGCGTCCTCACCGGCACCAACGTCGTACGCACGCCGCTCCCCGGCAACCTTATCCCGGCCAGCCAGATCAGTTCCGTCGCCAAGTCTTACCTGCAGTACTATCCGCAGCCCAACCAGCCGGGCAAGCCCGATGGCGAGAACAACTACATTGTGCCCAACCCGACCATCAACAACTTCGCCTCGTGGGTCGGCCGCGCGGATGCCAATCTGAGTTCGAAGAACAAGCTCTTCTTCACCATGCACGAGAGCTCATACACCGCGGCTTCGGCGGACATCTTCCATAACGACGCCACCGGCCAATACAGCGGCCTCGATCTGTGGGGCGGCGTAGTGGACGATGTGCACATGTTCTCCCCCACCCTGTTGCTCGATACCCGCCTCGGCATCACCCGCAGCTACTCCAGCAGCTTCATCAAGAGCGCGGGCTTCGACGCCACGTCGCTCGGCCTGCCCGGCTATATGAACGCCTATTCGCTGCGCCAGGCCATGCCGCGCGTCACTCTCGGCGACAGCAATTTCGCCGGACTCAGCACCTCTCCCGGTTCCATCAGCCCCTTCCTTTCGGCGCAGTGGTTCACCACGTTGACCAAGGTCATGAACCGCCACAATTTCAAGTCGGGCTTCGATTTCCGCCGCTATGACGCCAATAGTCTGAGCCCCGGAAACTCCTCCGGCGCCTTCACCTTCGGCACCACCTGGATCACCGGCGGCACCGGCAAGACGGCCCCTGCATTCGGCGGTTCCATGGCCGATCTCCTCTTCGGCCTGCCCACCGCAGGCAGCTTCGACGTCAACACCAGCTACGCCTACCGCAGCTACCTGTTCGGCTATTTCCTGCAGGACGATTGGCGCGTCTCCACCAACCTCACCGTCAACTTCGGCCTCCGCATCGAGCATGAAACCCCGATCGCCGAACGCTACAACAACATCGTCAACGGCTTCAACTCCGCGGCGGTGAATCAGGTGGCGCAGGCGGCGGCAGCGGCCTACGCGAAAGCGCCCATCTCGCAGCTTCCCGCCAACGCCTTCTCGGCGCTGGGCGGCATTACCTACGCCAACTCTTCCAACCGCTCCGGTTACTCGCTCCCCGCCTTCTTCCCGAGTCCGCGTGTGGGCATTTCCTGGACTCCCTCGGCCCTCCGCGCCAAGACGGTCCTGCGCGCCGGCTTCGGCATTTTCAACAACAGCATCGGCGCTTACCTCACCGGACCCAATACCGGCTTCAGCCAAAGCACCACGCTGGTGCCCACCAACAATAGCTACCTCACGCCCTACGCCACCCTGAGCAACCCCTTCCCGCAGGGCATCTCCACGCCCACCGGTTCGGCGCTCGGCATCAACACGAATCTGGGCAACTCGATCAGCTTCTTCACGCCCAACATCACCAACCCCTACAGCGTTCGCTGGAACTTCGACATCCAGCACCAGTTGGGTAAGGACATCATGCTGCAGGTGGGCTATGTCGGCAACAAGCAGGTGCACGGCACCATCAGTAACGCCATCTCTTCCACGCCGCTCTTGCCCTTCCTGAGCCGCTCGCCCTTCCGCGACCAGACGACCATCAACGCGCTCGGCGCCGTGGTGGCGAACCCCTTCTCGGGGCTGATCCCGGGCGCCACTAACAACGGCAGCACGATCTCCGTTGCCACGCTCCTCCAGGCTTACCCGCAGTTCAGCGCGGTCACGCAGAGCAACAGCAACCCCGGTTGGGGCACCTTCAACGAATTCAGCGTGATGCTCCGCAAGCGCTTCTCGCAGGGCCTCCAGGCGACCATCAATTATCAGCATTCGCGCCAGATGAACGCCTACCAGAACAATGCCGGCGATTACGCTATGCAGGTGGGCGTGACCTCGGGCGACTATCCCGATCACTTCGTCCTCACCGGCAGCTACGAGCTTCCCTTCGGACGCGGCAAGCACTTCCTCTCCGGCGCCAACCGCGCGCTCGATCTGGTGGTGGGCGGCTGGATTCTGAACAGCATCTACACCTGGGAAAGCGGCGGCGCGCTCTCGTGGGGCAATGTGATCTACCTCGGCGGACCGCTCAACATGCAGCCCCGCAACCTCGCCCAGGCCTTCGACGTGACCCGCTTCGACCGCGTCACCGCCAACCAGCTCAGCCAGAACTACCGCACCTTCCCGCAGATGTTCAACAACCTGCGCTCGGATGCGGCCAACAACACCGATCTCTCGATGTTGAAGAACTTCACCATCACCGAGCGCATGAAGGCCCAGTTCCGCTTTGAGGCCTTCAACGCCCTCAACCGCACCGCCTTCGCGGCCCCGAACCTCAGCCCGACCTCCACCGCCTTCGGCTCCATTACCGGCCAGGCCAATACAGGACGCCAGATTCAGATGGGGCTGAAGCTGAAGTTCTAGTCCATGCCCTCCACGCGCGGAATCTCCCGGCGCGCCCTCCTGGGCGGTGCGGCATCACTGGTCTTTGCCGGTGGCGCCCGCGCCGCCGCGGAGGATCGCTACAAGCTCCGCGAGTTCACCTACGCCGATGTCTCCCTTACCGGCGGACCCCTGGCGCGGCAGGTGGAGCGCCTCCGCCTCCACTACCTCGGCCTCGATGAAGACCGCATCCTCAAGGTCTATCGCCAGCGCGCCGGGCTGCGCGCTCCGGGCGCCGATATGGGCGGCTGGTATGACGCCAATGGTTTCGTGCCCGGCCACCTCATCGGCCAGTTCATCTCGGGCCTCTCCCGCCTTGCCGCCAACCACGGTGATCAAGCCTGCGCGGCGAAGGCGGAGCGCCTCATCCACGGCTACGCCGCCACTCTCGGGCCGACCGACAACCCCTTCGCCAGTCCCATCGCCTCCACTACCTGGCCCTGCTACATCCTCGACAAATACGAAATCGGACTGCTCGATGCGGCCTCGCTCACCGGCAACGAGGAAGCGCGCAAGCTGCTCCCGCGCGTGATCTCCGGCGCGCTCCCCTTCATCCCCGATCACACCTACGACCGCACCCCGGATAGTCCCAAGCAGGCGCCCTACGACGAGCCCTACATCCTCTCCGAGAATCTCTTCCGCTCGTTCGAACTCACCGGCGACCGGCAGTATTTCGACATGGCGAAGAAGTACCTGCTCAACACCGAGTTCTTCGATCCGCTCTCCGAAGGCCGCAACATCCTGCCCGGCAAGCACGGCTACAGCCACGTGATCGCGCTCAGTTCCGGCGCCAAAGCCTACGAGATGCTCGGCGACGAAAAGTACCTGCGCGCGTTGCGCAATGCGTGGGACATGCTGGAGCAGACGCAGCAATACGCGAGCGGCGCGTGGGCTGCCAAGGAGGCCTTCGTGCGCCCCCACCTCGGCGAACTTGCCGATACGCTGACCGCCACCCGCGAGCATTTCGAAACGCCCTGCGGCTACTACGCCCACTCCAAACTCGCGCGCTACCTGCTCGGCTTCACCGGCGAAGCGCGTTACGCGGATGGCCTCGAGCGCGTGCTCCTCAACACCATCCTCGGCGCGCTCGATCCGCGCGGCGATGGCGAGTACTTCTACTATTCCGACTATCACGCGCGGGCCAAAAAGGGCTTCTACAAAAAGAAGTGGCCCTGCTGCGCGGGCACCCTGCTGCAATCGGTCGCGGATTATCCGCTCAACCTCTACTTCCACGCTCCGGGCGAACTGTATGTCTCGCTCTTCGCCGCTTCCGAAGTGCGTTGGAAGACCGGGGGCGTGCCGGTGACCGTCTCGCAGCGCACCGAATTTCCAGAGAGCGAAGCCGTGGAAGTGCGCGTGGCGCCGGAACGGCCGGTCGAGTTCACGCTGCGCCTCCGCATCCCCGCGTGGTGCCGCAGCCCGCGTCTGCTCCTCAACGGCAAGCCTGTCGCCATTGAAGCCGGGACGTTCGCGGCGATTCACCGCACATGGCGCCGCAGCGACAAAGTCGAACTCTCGTTGCCCTTCGCCGTGCGCGCCGTGCCGGTGGACGATCTCAATCCGCAGACTGCGGCGGTGATGCACGGTCCCCTGATGCTCAGCGTGATGGAGCCCGCCGCCGAACTGGCGGTGTCACTCGATGCCCTCATGGCGATGCGCCGCGCCGAAAGCGGCCTGCAGTGCGAAGGCCAGAGCGGCCCCCTGCGCTTCAAGCCCTTCTATCAGGTCCAGTCCGAACTCTACAGCACCTACCTCCAGACGAAGTAGGGCAGGCGGTTCCGCCTGCCAACTCTTCCTCTGCCAACCCGTCGCGCCCGAGCAGTTGGCAGGCGAAATCGCCTGCCCTACCTCAGACCGCGCGGATATCCCATCGCCGTCCCCGAGCGTTTCAATGGCAAGCGGCTAATCACTGTTCTATCCGCCCCGCCCCTACTCGAACAACCAATCCAGATCTACCCGCCGCCGCGCATCCGCCTGCGAATAAAAAACCATCCTCGGCTCCGGCTGCGCTTCGCGCTTGATGAACCCGAGCACCACATACCCGCCGCGTCCGAAATCCAACTCGCTCCTGCCCTTGGGCAAGGCGTGCGACCACACCACAAAGCCCGGCTGACCGTTGACCTCGATTCCGTTCCGCAGCACCGCCTCCCATTCGTCCTTCGGCGGCGCCGCCGCGGCGCCCTTCTTCTCGCTGCGGAAGAAGCCGACCAGCACCTGCGCCGCTTCAGGCAACTCGAATTGCAGCCGCACCCCGTCCTTTGTGGCCGCGCCCTGCGCAATCCGGATGCCCGTAAGCCCGCGCAGTTCCGGCGCGACCTGCTCCATCGCGAACGCCTGATCCGTATACAGCTTCGCCCCCGCCGCCACCGGGAAGAGTTCACCCGCATCGCCCAGCAGTTTCACCGGGACCGCCGGGAACGGCGCGCGCTCCAGCGATTGCGCGGAGGTGCCCGAGGTTCCGAGCAGCGCCACATTGCGCTGGAAGGTTGCGAGTTCCTTCTCGTAAACCGGCAGGCAATCGCGCCAGTGCGTGTAGCGCCCGGGCGCTCCCAGAAACGGAATGCGGCGCGAAGAACTGTGCACGCTCGGGCCTTCACGATACGACTTGTCTGTCAGCGCCACGAGCTTGCGGTAATGCTCCACGCTCGCAGCCAGCAATGGGATCGCCTGCTTCAGATCGGCCACGTCGCGCGAGTAGCCATAGCGCAGCACAAACGCCGCCGCGTGCGTCTTGGCGTTGTAGTAGCGGTACTGCTCGGTGATGCAGCGCATATCGTTGAGGAAGCGCGCGAACTCTTCCTTGTTCGCCGTCACCAGCGGCTGCGCCGCCTCCGCCGCGGCCACCGCGCGCTCCGCCGATGCCTGCACTTCGGCCGCCACCACCGGAGGCGTCTCGCCCTCGTGCGGCTGATGCTCCCACTCTTTGCGCACCCAGTCCGCGAGGCGCTCGCCGGGCGGCCCATCGCCCTCCCACAACAGCGTCAACGCGTTGTAGCGCTCGGGGTTGATCAGCTGCGTCATCAGCATCCCGAGCGTGAAGGATTGCCGGTTGCCCTCCGTGATCCCGATCCGCGTCAACAGCCGCGGCGCGCACACGCCAGAGAGCTCGTACGCGCTCAGAATGTGGCGCGCCGCCTCGCGATTGCCGTAGTGCGCCGCAATCCGGCCCACCCAGTATTCCTGTTCTGCCGCCGCATCCCGATTCGGATTCCAAGAGTAGCGCGCCCACGCTTCGAACCAGATCCAGTCGCGCTCGAACTGCAACTCCGCCGGCTGATCGGGCGAGTTCGGCCAATCCCAGTAGCGCAGCGGATACACGTGCACGCCGCGGATCCCGATCCGCTGGCAGGATTGCAGCGTCTGCTGAATGAAGCTCGGCGATCCCCACCGGAACGGCTCCAGGTTCGAGAGCAGGTGGATGTTGGCAATGTGCGTGGAGCCCAGCCCGACCAGCGATTGGTGCATCCGCAGCACCTCGCCGCGCACGTCCGTCCACGTCAGCGATTCGCCGTTCCACTTGTGCATCGTGTAAATGTTCTTGTAAAGCGGCAGCGCCAGGTGCATCGCCTCTTCGATATGCGTGGCGTGCGCCCGCACAATGATCGGCGGCTCCTTCGCCATCACCGTCTCCCGCATCGCGTCCTTCACCCCGGGGATGATCGTCTTCGTCAGCCACTGGGGCCCGTACTGCGGCGCCAGCGCCTCCCCCAGCGTCATCATCAGGCCCACGTTCGGATACGTCTTGATGAACTCGCTGATGCAGTAGCGCGTGTACTGGCTGGTGAATTCGGTGGGTGTGGTGTGTTGAAATGCCAGCCCTCGCGATTTCGCCAGCGCGTGCGAAATGTGAATGTTGTAGAAGGCCTGAATCACCCAGATGCCGCGCCGGTCGGCCTC
>CAIRBY010000416.1 GCA_903876865.1 uncultured Acidobacteriia bacterium | reverse complement strand
TGGCAGACCACCTTACCAGCCTTTCTTGGTTGCTACTCTCTTGTATCACGTTGCTTGTGGAAGACATGACATTTGTTTGGCCTAAGCCGAATTCGTAATAGAAACTTAAGTTACCGCCCCTGCAAAACATGGTCGGGACTCATCACGAGACTGCTGAATGACAGACTCTGGAGTCCATCACACCCCTGCTCCCGAAATTGATCTCTTTCCGAAAAGGTCTACCCGTTACCACTGAAGCCCACGTCTCCCGCCCCCTTCCCCCCTCTGATATCCTAAATACCCAGGAGGGCCTTCCCCATGCGCACCATTCTTCTCTGCCTGCTTAGTGTCGCCGCGACCCCCGCTGTAACCCCCGCCGCCACCACGGTCTATCAGGCCTCGCTCGATCAACTCACCATCGTCCACGGCGCCGCAGCCCCGGACTCTTCCATCCACCACTCCGCGCCCAAGTCCCTCCGCGTCGAACCCGGCGGACCCTTCCCCGACGCGCTCCTCCGCTCCGCCCCCGTCTCCCTCACCATCGGCAAACGCTACGAACTCTCCGGTTGGGTCCGCACCGAGAACCTCACCGTCCGCGATACCGATCGCTCCCCCGTCGCCACCGGAGCCTCCCTCTCCATGGCCTCCATGCCCTTCGACGTCCACTCCGAAACCCTCGGCGGCACCCGCGAGTGGACCCGCCTCTCCCTCAAATTCACCGCCACCCGCGCCCAGGACGCCATCCAACTCGCCGTCGCCAACGGCGGCGCCTTCAAAGGCAAAGCCTGGTTCGAAGGCATCTCCCTCGATGAAGCCGCCACCACCGGCGACTGGCCCGCCCGTGAAGCCGTCAAGACCTTCGGACCCGCCTACCGCTACCCCATGGCCGGCTGGATCTATCTCCACATCGAAGGCGCGCCCTATGAGCGCGGCTACCAGCACGGCCACCTCATGGCCCGCGAAATCCCCGAGTACTTCGAACGCTGCGCCGCCGATCTCGGCACCAACGCCGCCGGATGGGCCGGACTCCGCACCCAGGCCAACGCCCTCTTCCTCCGCGGCTTCGACCGCGAAATCCTCGAGGAAATGCGCGGCATCGCCGATGGAGCCTCGGACGCCGGCTCCAAATGGCAGGGCCGCCGCATCGACTTAATCGATGTCGTCGTCGCTAACATCACCGTCGAACTCAACGAACTCCGCTCCGCCATGACCGTAACTCCCACCGGTCTCGAGAACTTTAAGTTCGAAGCCCCCACTTACTACGATAAGAAGCGCGATTCCGTCCTCGATCACTGCTCCGCCTTCCTCGCCACCGGACCCGCCACTAAGGACGGCAAAATGGTCATCGGCCATGTGACTTGGTGGCCCCTCACCCTCGCCGAACAGACCAATGTCTGGATCGACGTGAAGCCCACCAACGGCCACCGCGTCCTCATGCAGGGCTACCCCGGCGCCATCGAGAGCGGCACCGATTGGTATCAGAACGATGCCGGCGTCGTCCTCACCGAAACCACCATCCGCCAGACCCCGTTCAATCCGCAGGGCACGCCCGTCGCCTTCCGCGCCCGCATGGCCATTCAATACGGCGGCTCCATTGATGAAGTCGTCAAGCAACTCGGCACCCGCAACAACGGCCTCTACACCAACGAGTGGCTCATGGGAGACGCCAAGACCAATGAGATCGCCATGTACGAACTCGGCACCTCGCACACCAAGCTCTGGCGCAGCTCTAAGAACGAGTGGTTCGGCAACACCCCCGGCTTCTACTGGGGTAACAACAACGCCAAGGACCTCACCATCCGCACCGAGTATCTCCCCGACCCGCAGGGTCAGCCCGAGTATGTTCCCTTCGTCCCCACCGTCCGCGACTTAGCCTGGCAGGACTTATACAGTAAGTACAAGGGCCAGATCGATGAGCAGTTCGCCTTCCTCGCCTTCCGCACCGCGCCCCTCGTCAGCGCCAGCACCATGGACGCCAAAGTCGTCACCGCCGATATGGCCAACCGCATGATGGTCTGGGGCGCCATCGGCAAACCCAATCAGCGTGAATGGGTCGCCGGCTCCCGCAGCACCTATGAGAAGAACGATGGCCTCTTCCCCAGCGGCTACGCCCTCTTCAGCGCCACCCCCTCCGAGACGCTGACCGCCAGCATCCAGGCCAATGAAGCCGCGCGCCTCAACCCCGCCAAACCCGCCGATGCCGCGCCCGCACGCCCCGCCCGCGCCGCCGCCAACACATTGAAAGACCGCCTCTGGAAGGGCTGGATTATCCCCGCCTCCGAAGCCGACACCTGGTTCGCCGCCGGTTCCACTGCCTATCACAGCTTCCTCCAATCCGACGATCTCGACAAAGCCCTCGAAGCCCGCTGCCTCCAATACCGCGGCCTCAAACTCGCGCCCCCCAACGCCATGAACGCCGTCCGCATCGAAGAGACCAAAGGCGTGCTCTTCCTCGATTCGCTGCGCCGCAAGCTCGGTGACGACCCCTTCCTCAAACTGATGACGGATTACTTCGCCGCCAACACCACCAGGACGGTGACCGCGCAATCCTTCCTCGAAAAAGCCGGCGTTCCCTTCGAATTCACCGAGCCCGCCGATGGCCCCGCTTACTCCGTCAGCGACATCGGCCGCCGCCTCGCCACCGCCGTGTTAGTCTACGGCACCCAGCGCGAAGCCGGAGCCAATCGCTACGCCGCCGAGCAGTTACAGACCATTTACTTGAGTCAATTCGAGAGTCAAGTCCCCATTTATAAGGATTTCGAAGTTACTCCGGACTTACTCGCTCACAAAGACGTGATCTTTGTCGGACGCCCCGAAGCCAACACCGCCCTCGCCGCATGGG
>CAIRBY010000415.1 GCA_903876865.1 uncultured Acidobacteriia bacterium | reverse complement strand
TCTGCGTCGACCCGATCGCCACGCGACTTGCGGCTATGCCCCGCCAGGTCTCCGCGCCTTTGCGTGCCCCGTTGCTTCTGCCAGTAACCGCCCCCTACCGGATCACGCCCTTGCGAATCGCATACAGCGTCAGCTCCGCCCCCGAATGCAAATTGAGTTTCTGCAAAATATTCGCCCGGTGCGTCTCCACCGTGTACGTGCTCAGATTCAGCATCGTCGCGACCTCTTTGTTGTTCTTCCCCTCCGCCAGCAGTTGCAACAGCTCGCGCTCCCGCGTGGTCAGCAGTTCGTAGCTGTCTTCGATCTGCCGGTCCTGCATCTGCCGCACATAATCCTCCACCAGCATCTTGCTGATCGCCGGACTGAAGAACGCCTTCCCCTCGCTCACCGCAATCACCGCGTTGATCAGGTCCTGCTCCGCCGAGTCCTTCAGCAGGTAGGCCCGCGCCCCCGCCTTCAGCCCCTTCAGCACATAGCTTTCGTCGGAATGCATGCTCAGAAAGACAATCGCCGTATGCGGCAGCTTGGCCGAGATCTGCCGCGCTGCTTCGATCCCGTTCAGGTTCGGCATCGCCACATCCATCACCACCACGTCCGGCGCATATTCCAGCGCCAGCGCCACCGCGCCCCGTCCGTCCGCCGCGTCCCCGATCACCTCGAAGCCCGCCTGCGTTTCCAACAGCAGGCGCAGGCCTTTGCGCACCACCGTGTGATCGTCTGCCAGCAGGATGCGGATGCTCTTCATAGCGGCAGCACCACTTGCAGCCGTGCCCCCTGTCCCGGCGTCGAATCCAGCCGGAACTCCCCGTTCAGATACCCCACCCGTTCCCGCATTCCCAGCAACCCCATGCCCCCCTCCTCTTCCGGTCGGAAGCCCCTTCCGTCATCCTGAATCCGTAGCGTCAACTCGCTCCCCGCCTGCCGCACCGTGATCGTCGCCTGCTTCGCGCCGGCGTGCCGCACGCAGTTGTGCAGCGCCTCCTGCACGATTCGGTAGACACAGGTCTTGTGTGTCTCAGGCAGCTCTTCCCCCACGCCCTCCGCATCCACCGTCACCCGCAATCCGCTGCGCCGCGAGACTTCCCGTGCCTGCCATTGCAGCGCCGGAATCAGGCCCAGATCGTCCAGCATCGAAGGCCGCAGCAGCAGCGCCATATTGCGCAGCACCCCGATCGAGCCTTCCACCTGATGTTTGATCTCCGCTGCCTTCGCCGATGCGCCTTCCTCATCGCGCCCGCGGATCAGCGTCGAGAGGTTCGCCAGCTCCAGCAGCACCCCCGTCAGCCCCTGTCCCACTTCGTCGTGCAACTCGCGCGAGATCGTCCGCCGCTCCTCTTCCTGCGCCTGCACCAGCCTTGCTGAAAGCTGTTGCAGCGCTTCCCGGCTGTGGGAGCCTTCCCGTTCCAGCGCCAGTATTTTGCGCATGCTGAATGCCGCCAGCACCAACCCCACCCCGATCACCAGCACGATCGCGAAAATCAGCCGCTGCCGGTATTGCTGGTAAAACTCCTCCAGCCGGCGCTTGCCGTCCTCCATCTGTGCCTCGTTCAGCCCGCGGATCTGATCGGCGATTCCCAGCATCGCCATGCGCCGCGGAAATACTTCGTCGCGCAGGAACGGATACCCACTCTTCCGCCGCTGCTCCGGAGTCCACTGGAATACCGGCTCCAGCACCCGCCAATAGGTGTCCAGTTCGCGCGTCAGCCCTTCGAACGGCGCACGCTCCGGCGCCTGCAACATCCCGCGATACCCCGCCAGCGCTTCGTCCGTATCGCGCCGGCTCTCCAGCAAACTGTAGCGATGCCCCTCCGCCTTGCCGCTCTCCGGCTCCAGCAGGTAATCGCGCACGTACGTCCCGGAGACATACACGTCGCCGCGGATTCGCTCCAGCAGCCGCGTCCGCAGCAGAAAGTCCTCGCGGATGCGGTCGTTCGCGGTTTGAATCTGCCGCACCGCCCGCACCCCGTCCAGCCCCGCCAGGGCCATCAACGCCAGCAACCCTCCGAACCCCGCCAGCAGTACCAGTCGGCTGTTGCTCAACATGTGTACCTTCATTATGCGCGTGAAAAAACCCGGTGACAGACGGAACGTTACATCAGTTTTTCCCCCTATTCCACCACCGCCCCGCACCC
>CAIRBY010000414.1 GCA_903876865.1 uncultured Acidobacteriia bacterium | reverse complement strand
CAAGAGGGGAGTAGGGGTTCTTGGCGGGCTTTGCGGCTTGGCGTGGGATGGGTTTGGGATCATGGGCGGGGGAGATGGCACGCAAAGGCGCAGAGGCGCAAAGAAAGGCAATAGGGGAGTAGGGGTTCTTGGCGGGCTTTGCGGCTTGGCGTGATGTTGTCTTGCAGCTTTGCGGGCCGCTTACGTCAGGCGTTCGAAGATGCCGGCGGCGCCCTGGCCGCCGCCTACGCACATGGTGACCATGCCGTAGCGCGATTGGCGGCGTTCCATTTCGCGGAGGAGCGTGGCGGTGAGTTTGGCTCCGGTGCAGCCCAGCGGATGGCCGAGCGCGATGGCGCCGCCATTGACGTTGATGCGCTCGGGGTCGAGGCCGGCTCTGGCGATTACGGCGAGCGCCTGCACGGCGAAGGCTTCGTTGAGTTCGATGACGCCAACGTCATCGAGCTTCAGGCCGGCCATCGCGAGCGCTTTCGGGATCGCGACCACTGGACCGATGCCCATGATCTCCGGCGGCACCCCGGCGGTGGCGAAACTGACGAAGCGGGCGCGGGGCTGCAGGCCGAGCGCGCGGGCTTTACTCTCTGACATGACGAGCGCGGCGGCTGCGCCATCGCTGGTCTGCGAGGCGTTGCCGGCGGTGACGGTGCCCTGGGCGTGGAAGACCGGGCGCAACTTGGCGAGGGCTTCGAGCGTGGTATCGGCGCGTGGCCCTTCATCGTGATCGAAGAGAGCACGTTCGGTGCTGCCGGGCGAGACGTGGGTGAGTTCCACGGGCACGATCTCTTCGACGAAGTGTCCGGCGGCCTGAGCCTTGACGGCGCGCTGATGGCTGCGGAGAGCGAAGGCATCGGAGTGCTCGCGGGTGATGGCGTACTTCTTCTGCATGCGCTCGGCGGTGAGTCCCATGCTGAGGTAGACTTCGGGCCAGTGCTCGACGAACCAGGGGTTGGGCGCGGGTTTGCGTCCGCCGAAGGGGGTGAGGCTCATGGATTCGGCGCCGCCGGCGATCAGGACATCGGCGCCGCCGGAGCGGATGCGTTCGGCGGCGAGCGCGATTGCCTGCAGGCCGGAACTGCAGAAGCGATTGATGGTCATGGCGGGGACGGAATCGGGCAGGCCCGCGCGCAAGGCGGCCTGGCGCGCCATGTTGCCGCCGGCTTCGCCTTCGGGCATGGCGCAGCCGAGGATGACATCATCGACGTCCTCGATGGCGGCCGGGTAGCGTTCCAGCAGGGCGGCGATGACGGTGGCCGCGAGATCGTCCGGGCGTGAGTTCTTCAGTGCGCCCCGGGGCGCCTTGCCCACGGCTGTGCGCAAACAATCGACAATTACCGCTTCCCGCATGAGTGAGGTTCCTTTTCGAATGGGTCAACGATTTCTGGCAGATGAGATGTGTGGTGAGCGAGGCTCTGGTGGGGCAGGCGGTTTCGCCTGCCAACTCCTCGGGTGTGCCGGGCTGTCGGGCGGAAACGTTGGCAGGCGAAACCGCCTGCCCTACAATGGCGATTCCGGTTGCGCATTCAGTTCCTGAGGGGCTTGCCGTTCTTGAGCATGTACTGCATGCGATCCTGGGTCTGCGGATTGCCGCAGAGGCTGAGGAAGGCTTCGCGTTCGAGATCGAGGAGGTACTGTTCGGAGACCTTTTGATTTCCGGTGAGCCTGCCGCCGCTGAGGATGTGGGCGAGTTTTTCGCCCACCACGCAATCATAGGCGGTGATGTAGCCACCCTCTTCGGCGAGTTTCAGGGTCATCCGCAACTGGGCGTAGCCGGCTTCGCCTTCGACGGGGATATCCTGGCGGGGCGCGCCCGGAGCCCAACTGGCGACCATGGCGAGGGCAGCGGCTTTCGCGTCGGCGGTGAGGCGTTCGCGGTTCATGCTGATGCCATCGGCAGGGCGCAGGAAGCCGAGGTCGCGGGCGTGAGCGGCGCTTTCGCTGACCTTGGCGTAGCCGATCAATTCGAAGGCGCGTTTGGCATCGCCGAGGCGGAGCAGCATTTCCTTGGCGCCTCCGCCGGCGGGAATCAGACCGACGCCGGGTTCCACCAGGCCCATATAGGTTTCGGCGGCAGCCTGGATGCGGCCGGCGTGCAACGCGACTTCGCAGCCGCCGCCGAGAGCCATGCCGAAGACCGCGGCGACCACCGGACGGCCGGCGTATTTCATGGCCATGCCGGCGGCCTGGAAGCGGCGTACGGCGAGATCGAGAGCGTCCCACTCGCCTGCCTGGGCGGCCATCAGGACCATCATCAGATTCGCGCCGACGCTGAAATTGAGGCCGTCGTTGGCGAGCACGAGCGCCTGGAAGTTGCGGTCCACTTCGTCGAGCGAGGTGGAGAGCATGCGCACCATGTCGTCGCCGAGCACGTTCATCTTGCTGTGGAACTCGAGGCAGGCGACGCCATCGCCGAGATCGATCAGGGACGCGCCGGGATTCGTGTGGATGACGCCACGGGCGCGTTTGATCTCGGAGAGCAGGATCACGCCGGGGCGCGCTTCCAGAGCCTGGAACGCGCCATTGCGGAGATCAAAATAACGCGTGCCGGGTTCGCCGAGACGGTCGGCGGACTCGTAGAAACTGCGGGCGCCGGTCGAGAGCATGCGTTCGACGCTGGCGGGGATGGCGCAGCCTTCGCGGCGCATGCGCTCCACGGTTTCGGGCACGCCGAGTTCATCCCAGAGTTCGAAGGGGCCGAGTTGAAAGGCGTAGCCCCAGCGCATGGCGCGGTCGATTTCGACGATGCGGTTGGAGATCTCCGGCACCATCTGCGCGGAGTAGATCAGAAAATCGCGGAACAGGCGCCAGAGGAATTGCCCGGCGCGATCGTCACCGGCGACGAGCGTACGCAATCGCTGGCCGAGGTCTTCCACTCCGCGCACGGCTTCCACGGCGGGGAACTTGACCTTCTGCGCGGGGTGATACTCCAGGGTCTTGCGGTCGAGCGCCCAGATCTCTTTCTGCGCGCCCTTGCCCACACGCTGATAGAAGCCCTGGCCGCGCTTTTCGCCGAGCCAGCCGCGTTCGAGCAGTTGCTGCATGATGGCGGGTACGGTGAAGAGTTCGCGCGCGGGGTCATCGGGGACGGCGTCGTAGAGATTGCGCAGGACATGGACCCAGATATCGAGGCCGATGATATCGATGAGGCGGAAACTGGCGCTCTTGGGCAGGCCGATCAGCGGTCCGGTGAGAGCGTCCACTTCCTCCACGGTGTAATCGCCTTCCT
>CAIRBY010000413.1 GCA_903876865.1 uncultured Acidobacteriia bacterium | reverse complement strand
TCTTCACCCTCGCCCTCCTCTTCGCCTACCTGCTCTCTCCCCTCGTCGATGCCCTCGATCGCGCCCTGCCCATGAAGCGTACCCGCACCCTCGCGCTCGGCCTCGCCTACCTGATCTTTCTCGGCGTCGTCATCGTGGTCGGCATCCAGATCGGCAGTCGCGTCTCCGAACAGTTGAGCGGCCTCTCCAAACGCCTCCCCACCATGCTCGCCGAGGCCCAGCAGCCTACCCCCGCCGTCCCCGCCCCCGTCAATTCCCTCAAGGAGCGCATCGTCGCCACGGTCCGCTCCGAATTCGCCCGCCGCTCCAATGACCTGCTCAATACGCTTCCCCAAGCCAGCCTCGAGTTCCTTTCCGTCGCCAGCGGCGTCGTCTATGTCGTCATCGTTCCCATTCTCGGCTTTATCTTTTTGAAGGATGGCGATCTCATCCGCGCCCACGTGCTCTCGCTCATCGAAGCCGGCCCCCTGCGCACCCTCGCCGATAGCGTCATGGCGGATATCCACCTCCTTCTCGCCCACTACATGCGCGCGCTCGTCATTCTTTCGCTCGCCACGTTCACCGCCTACTCCATCTTCTTCACCATCATGCGCGTGCCCTTCGGCGTTTTGCTCGCCGTCATCGCCATGTGCCTGGAATTCATCCCGACCATCGGACCCGTCACCGCCGCCGTCGCCATCGTCGCCGTGGTCGCCGTCTCAGGATCGCACCTGCTCGCGATCCTCATCTTCATCGTCGCCTACCGCATGTTCCAGGATTATTACCTCTCGCCCCACCTCATGGGCCAGGGCGTCGAACTCCACCCCCTGCTTGTCCTCTTCGGTGTCTTCGGCGGCGCCGAAGTCGCTGGCATCCCCGGCAGTTTCCTCTCCGTGCCCGTCCTCGCCATGGCGCGCATCTTCTACATCCGCATCCACCGCGCCCGCCAGAGCGCCCGCGCCCTGGTGCAGTGATCTGAATCGATGCTCCACCAAGCGATGATCCGGGTTGTCGCACTCCTGCTTCTCGCCAGCCCCGCCTTCGCTCACGTCATGAGCATGAGTTCCGGCGATCTTGCTGTGGAGGGCGCCCGCGCCCGCTACGAGCTGCGCATGCCCCTCTACGAACTCGTCCACGTCGCCAATCCCGAACGCACCCTGCTCGATCACATCCGCTTCTCTGGCGCCCAACTCACCCACAGCGAGTGCCGCACCGAATCCGCCCGCGATACCTACGTCTGCACCGCCGACTACACCTTCGCCGCCCCCGTCGAAACCCTCGATGTCGAATGTACCTTCGCCGCCGTCACCGTCCCCAACCACGTCCACCTGCTCCGCGCCGAGCGCGCCGGCAAGCACGATCAGGCCGTCTTCGATCTCGGCTTCACCCGCGCCACCCTCCGCTTCCGCCCGCCCACCGCGCTCGAAACCGCCGTCACCCAGGCCGGAGCCGGGGCCGTCCGCGCCCTCTCCGGCGTCGTGCAGTGCCTCTTCCTCATCGCCCTCGCCCTTGCCGGACGCTCGCGCCGCGAACGCTGCGCCATCGCCCTCGCCTTCCTCGCCGGCCAGGCCGCCGCCGTCTACACCGTGCCTCACCTCGCCTGGCAACTCGCCCCCCGCTTCGTCGAGGCCGCCACCGCGCTCGCCATGGCCTACCTCGCCATCGAGATCCTCCTCCTCCCCCAGGCCGGAGCCCGCTGGCTCGTCGCCGCCGTCCTCGGCGCCGTCTATGGCCTCTACTTCCACCTCTTCCTCCAGTCCACCCGCTACGCCCCGTCGCTCGTCCTCGCCGGCGCCGCCCTCGCCGAACTCGCCCTCTTCACCCTCCTCTCCCTGCTCGCCGCCCGCCTCTCCCCCCGCCCCCGCCAACTCGCCACCGCCGCCCTGCTCCTCTGTGGGCTGGGTTGGTTTTTTGTTTCGGTTCGTTAAGTAGGGCAGGCGTTTCCGCCACTGCCCCTTAAATAAGCCACTGCCCCAAATTCCGCCGGACTTTGTGGGCGTCCGCCCTCGTCCGCGCGGGACCCCCTGCTCCCGCTCTTCCCTCGAAGCATCGGATGCCTGTGACGATCGCAAGGCCACGACACCTGTAAATTGGCTTATTTGAGCGGCATTGGCCTTTCCGCCCGCCAACTCTTCCGGGCGTGCCGATCTGGCAGACGCTTCTTCCTCCCCAGCTTCTTCCTCCCCAGCTTCTCCCTTCCCAGACCCCGACCGTCCCGATCATTGATAAACTAGGGAGTTGAGCCATCACACTTCCCATCGGCCTCGTGTCTCGGCCGTGAGTTTCCTGAACACGTCCCCCCTGGTCTGGGGTATGCTCCATGGCCCCCAGCGCGGCATGTTCGACCTGGAGTTCCTGATTCCCGCCGGCTGCGCCGATCACCTCGCCACCGGTGTCGCCGATATCGGCATCGTCCCCTCCTTTGAACTGACCCGCCAGGACCTCGAGATCATCCCCGGGGTAGGCATCGCCTGTCACGGGGCCGTCCGCACCATCCTGTTGATTTCCAAGTGCCCCGCCTCGGAAATCCGCACCCTCGCCGTGGACGCCAGTTCGCGCACCAGCGTCCAGCTCGCCCGCGTCATCCTCGAACGCCGCTTCGGCGCCACCCCGCTGCAGACCGCCCAACCGCCCGATGTCGCCCGCATGCTCGCCGCTGCCGATGCCGCCCTGATCATCGGCGACCCCGCCCTCCGCCTCGACCCCGTACACCCCGACCCCTCCGGCCAGGCCCGTTTCGTCTACGATCTGGGCGAGGAGTGGCGGGAATTGACCGGCCTCCCCATGGTCTTTGCCGTCTGGGCCGGACGCAAAGGCGTGGTCACTCCCGAAATCGGCGACGC
>CAIRBY010000412.1 GCA_903876865.1 uncultured Acidobacteriia bacterium | reverse complement strand
GTGCAGGTGGGGGTGGCGGAGTAGGCGCTGCGGAAACGCACGCCCTCCTGCGCGATGCGGTCCATGTTCGGCGTGTGGATCAGGCGGTTGCCGGCGGCGCCCCAACAATCGGCGCGCTGCTGGTCCGTCATCACGAACAGAACGTTGGGCCGCGATCCCGGTTTGGGGCCCTGCGCGACCATGGCGGGAGCAATCGCCGCTGCGCCGCCCATTTGAAGTAGGCCTCTGCGTGTCATCATCGCTTCATGATCGCCTCTTAGTATCCGCGAGTATACAACGGCCGCCCTGGGCCGGGGCGGCTTCACACGCAGTCAATTCCGCGGGGAGTATCGGGAGATGAAGCGCCTCATGCCCACCTCAAACGGGCTGAGGTGATAGGCTTTGGCTTCCTCCAGCGCCTTCTGGTTCGACCAGTGGTCGTGCCAGATGCGCCAGCAGGCCACCACCGTGCTGGTCCGGTCCGAGCCGTGCTGGCAGTGGATGAAGATCGGGCGCCGGGCCGTTTCCAGAACGCGCATGAGCTTCTCGATCTGTTCGTTGGTGGGCGCGGCAAGGCCGTTCAGCGGTACGTGCACGAATTGCATATGCAGCGCTTCCACCCGCAGCTTTTCGCCGGCTGCGGAGTGATCTCCGCGCAGATTCACCACGGTTTGGATGCCGAATGCCGCAAGGTCTTTCAGGTTCGCTTCGCTTGGCTGCGCGCCCCGGTAGATGGCTTCGGCGTGTGGTCCGGCAGTGACCTCGCCGAAGTTGCGGATTCCGGTCGGGGGGCTCTGCGCGCAGGCACAGCAAACCCACGCGAGCACGAGCCAGCGCCGCGCGGTCACGCCCGCCATCCCGGCTCTGTCTTGATCCACACCAGTATCTTATCGTCCCTCTGTCACCATGCAGCAAAAGTACGGCAGGCGTTTCCGCCTGCCAACTCCTCGGGCGTGCCGGTAGGGCGGGCGAAAGAGCCGGCAGGCGAAGCCGCCCGCCCCTCCCTAACGCTGATTGCTTCTCTTGATGCCGGCGCCGGCGCGCGGCGGGTCGGCCGCCACCTTTGCCACGGCTGCAGCCGCCCGGTTAGGAATCGCCGTACCCGCGATCGCTTCCATCACGTAGAACGGCAAGTCCTCGCGGTCGCGGAAGAACGTCAGTTGCCGCGCCTCCGGGTCGAACTCCACGCGCAGGGAATCGCCGCTACGGATCTGCCCGCTGGCGATGAGGTTGCTCACAGGGTGCACCAGGTTCCGCTCCACCGCGCGCTTCAGGTGCCGCGCGCCGTATTTCAGGTCAGTCCCCTCCCGCAGCAGGAAGTCCTTGGCGGTATCGGTGAGGGCAAAGACGAACGGGACATCGCTGGAGCCCTGGAAGATGCGCTCCTGGACCATGTTCAACTCCAGTTCCAGAATCTGGCGCAGTTCGCTCCCGCCCAGCGGGTGGAAGACCACGGTCTTATCGATGCGGTTGATGAATTCGGGCGTGAACTTGCGGCGCGCCGCTTCCACGCCCGCGTTGGTGACCTTATCGGAGAGCCGGTTGTCCACTCTTCCGGCGGCATGCTCCCGCTCCTGCTCTCCGGCGGCGAAGCCCAGATTCGGCCGCAGGATGGAGTTCATTTCGCTCGCGCCCAGATTGCTGGTCATGAAGATCAGCGCCCGCGAAAAATCTACACGACGGTTGTCGCCCAGCGTCAGAGTGGCCTTGTCCAAAATCCCCAACAGCAGGTTCCACAAGGCATCGCTTGCCTTTTCGATCTCGTCAAACAGCACCAGCGTCAGTTTGATGGTGTCGGTGTGGTACAGATCCAGCACCTCCTGGCTCAACAGCGGGTGCGTCTCCCGATGTCCCAGGTAGCCCGGGGGTGAGCCGATCAGCTTCGCGATCTCGTGGCTGTGCTGGAACTCGGCACAATCGATCTTGATCAGCGCCCGCCCGTCGCCGAGCAGACTCTCCGCAGTGGCTTCCACCAGACGGGTCTTGCCGCTCCCCGTCGGTCCCAGGAACAGCAGATTGCCGATGGGGCGCCCGGGACTGTTCATCCCCGCCAGAAACGTCTGGTAGATGTCCACGATCTGCTGGACAGCCTCTTCCTGCCCGACCACCCGTTTGCGCAGGTTCCCGTGCAGTTTCTCGGCTTCCGTCCCGGACTGGCCTGGGTTGAGTCGCTGATTGAGTTGCTCGTTGAGACGTCCCATCGTCAGTACCCCTCACTTGGTCTGACGTAGCAATTTGATTGCCAGGTTCGTAGGCTCTGGTAAACTTTTCGCCGGAGTGCCTATTTCTGGGGACGGGACGGGCGAATCTCGACGCGGCTCACCATGGTCCGGGCGGGCATTTTCAGAACCATGGCCACGGCTTCCGCCACATCCTCCGGCGCGATTTTCCAGCTTGCATCGGCGGGGAGGGGTTTCCCCGGTGTACCGCTGAATTCGGTGTCCACGCTGCCGGGCATGATCGAGCTGACCCTAACGTTATCATTGCGATGGTCCAGCATTAAGGCCTCGGTAAAGCCATTCAAGCCAAACTTCGACGCGTTGTATCCGGCCCCGCCCGCAAACGGATTCCGGCCGGCCAGACTCGAAATATTGACAATGAAACCGCCCCCGCGCGGGATAAACCGAGCCAGTGCTTCATGCGCGCAATAGAAGGCTCCGTTCAGGTTCAGGTCGATATTCAGGTGCCACTCTTCGGCGGTCATCTCGCCAACCTTCTTGTACCGGCCCTGTCCTGCATTGTTTACTAAAATATCCAGTCCGCCGTACTGATGGTCCACAGCTTGAAACAGTGCCCGCACGTCGGCAGCCTTGCTGATGTCCGCGGCTGCCCCGTAAATCTCGCCCAAGCCCGCCATTTCGGCGACGGCGCGGTCCACCGAATCCTGGCTGCGGCCGCAGATGGCGACCCGCGCGCCTTCCCGCAACAACCGCTCGGCGATCGCCCGCCCAATGCCGCGAGTCCCCCCGGTGACGAGTGCAATCTTTTCCTTGAGTGAGTCCATGCCTGCATTCTAGCGTGACCGGATCTTGGCACCCGCCTGCTAAAATACAACCAGCAATGCCCCTTGGCCCACGCCAACTCCTGGAAAGCCGCTTCGAACAACTAGCCGCGGAACTCGAAAGCCAGTTCGATGCCGCGCGCGAGCAGGCGCGCCGCGAGCAGGCCGAGCAGCTCAACCAATCCGTCCGCCGGCTTGCGATCGCGCCGGATCCGGACGAGTTACTCGCTACGCTTGCCCACGCCGCGGGCCGCTTCGCCACGGGAGTGGCCGTCTTCCGGATTGCCGGTGGGACCGCAGTGAGCGAACCGGTGGAAGTCGCGCTCGCCGATGCTCCGGCCCTTGCCGCCGCGATCGACTCGCGCGATCCGCTGGTAGCCGCCGCCATTCCCAGCGAACTCGGCGCCGCCCTCGTGGACCAGTATTCGTTTGCGGCGGATGCGCGCGTCTCCCTCTTTCCGCTGGTGGCCGCGGATCTGGTCCCGGCCCTGATTCTGGCCTGGGGAACGGTGCAGGTTCCCGCCCTCGAGCTGCTGGCGAAGTTTGCCTCCGCGGTGTGGACGGCTTTCCCGGTCCCGGTTTCTCCGCTGGTATCGATTACGCCCGCGCTCGCCCCGCCGCCGCAAGCCGCGCCTGAATCCTCCCCTGAGCCCGTGATGCCGATCGCGCTCGTGCCCACGCCTGCGGCCGCCTGGGAAGAGTTGCCGCCCGCCGAACAGCAGTTGCATCTGCGCGCGCAGCGGTTTGCCCGCGTGCAGGTGGCGCATATGCGGTTGGACCATGCCGAAGCGGTCCAACTGGGCCGAGGCCGGCGCGATCTTTACAAGGCGCTGCACCACTACATCGATGAGGCACGCGCAGCTTTCCGCGCCCAGTTCTTCGTCGCCTGCCCCAGCATGGTAGATTACTTGCACCTGGAACTGACTCGAACCTTAGCCAATGAAGATGCGGACCTGCTCGGCAACGATTATCCTGGGCCTCTCGTTTAGCGCCAGCCTGTGCGGCGCTCCGGCGGCAGCCACGCTGGCGCCGCTGGTGCGCGCCTATCGGGAAGCGCCCACGCCTGCCCGCCGCAGCGCGCTGGCCGCGTATCTGGCCGCCCATCCGAAAGAAGCGGCGCTGGGCAACCTGGCGCTGGGGGTTGCGGCCTTCGAGCAAAAGAACTACGCCGCCGCGATTGCCGCGCTGGCGCCGCTTCCCGTCAAACTGCCCACCATCGCCGATTACGCGGCGTATTATCTGGCTGCCGCGCGCGTGGAAGCCGAGCAGTACGAACCGGTCCCGGCCGATCTGGCCGTGGCACACCGCGCCGCGCCGCTGAGTTCGCCGCTGAATGGCAGAAGCTGGATTCTCGAAGCCCGCGCCCGCAAAGCCAGCGACCCCGCCGCGGCCGCGCTGCTGTTGCACGATCACTACAACGACCTGCCGCAGCCGGAAGGCGATGTCACCCTGGGCGATTGCTATCAGGCGGCGAACGATCTGCCGCATGCCGCCGAGGCCTATCAGCGCGTCTATTTCGGTTTCCTCACAGGCGCCGCGGCCACGCGTTCCGCCGCCGCGCTGCTCGCGCTCAAAGACGTAATGGGCGCGGCCTATCCCCAGCCCTCCGCCGCCCAGCGCCTCTTCCGCGCCGGACGCCTGCTCGAGGCGAAAGAGTACGCGCCGGCCCGCAAGGAATTCGAAGCCATCGCCGCCAGCGCCGCCGGCCCGGAGCGGGATCAGGCCCGCGTCCGCGCCGCCGCCGCCGAATACCTGGCGGGGAAGACCGAGGTTGCGTGGCCGCTGCTGCGTGGCCTGGAAGTTGCAGGCGGAGATGCCGCCGCTGAGCGGCTCTACTACCTTGCCGAATGCGCCCGCCGCCGCAATGACGATGACGAAATGCAGGCCGCCGTGCGGGAACTCACCGCGCGCCATCCGCGTTCCGAATGGCGGCTGAAAGCGCTCGCCGCCGCCGCCAATCGCTACCTGCTGGTGAATCGCTCCGAAGAGTATGTGCCGCTCTACAAAGCGATCTACGAGGACTTTCCGGCTTCCCCCGCCGCCCCGCTGAGCCACTGGAAGGTCACGTTTCAGGCTTATCTGCGCGATCAGCCGGATGCCCCCGCGCTCCTGCGCGAACACCTCACCCGGTTCGGCACCCACAGCAGCGCCGGCGCGGCACTCTACTT
>CAIRBY010000411.1 GCA_903876865.1 uncultured Acidobacteriia bacterium | reverse complement strand
GCGCTGATCGCGGCGGCGAAGGGCTGCGACATTCTGGTGCACGAGGTGTATTCGCAGAAGGGCTGGGAGGGCCGCACGGCGGACTGGCGGGCGTATCATGCGGCGCACCATACTTCAGGGCCGGATGTGGGGCGGGTGGCGGCGGCGGTGAAACCGAAGAAGCTGGTGCTGTATCATCTGCTGCCGATGGGGCAGCCGGCGGAGGAAGTGCTGGAAGAAGTGCGGCGCAACTGGGGCGGCGAGACGAGCTACGGCAAGGATCTGGACGTGATCCGCTAAGCGGGGCCGGTGCCGGTTCTGGTAGCTTGGAAAGAGTCGATGATTTCCTTTTCCAGCATAAACAAGCAGTACGGCAAGCAGTTGATTTTCGTAGATGCCTCCTTTCAGTTGAACCCCGGCGAGAAGGTCGGGCTGGTGGGCCCGAATGGCGCCGGCAAGACCACGCTCTTCCGCATGGTGGTGGGCGAGGAGAACCCGGACGAGGGCGATGTCTCCGTACCCAGGAAGCTGACGATCGGCTACTTCCGGCAGGACGTGGAAGAGATGAGCGGACGCTCGGTGCTGGACGAAGCCATTGCCGGCAGCGGGCGGGTAGGCGACCTGCATCACGAACTGGAAAGCCTGCACCACGCGCTGGAAGACCCGGCGCGCGCGGACGAGATGGACGCGATTCTGGAGCGCTTCGGCGAAGTGCAGGAGGAGTACGAGCATCTGGGCGGCTACTCGCTGGAGGCGCAGGCGCGGGAAGTGCTACACGGGCTTGGCTTCAAGGACGATCAGATTGACGGGGACGTGGGCGCGCTTTCGGGCGGATGGAAGATGCGCGTGGCGCTGGCGCGGGTGCTGCTGGGGCGGCCGGCGGTGCTGCTGATGGACGAACCGACGAACCATCTGGACCTGGAATCGATCATCTGGCTGGAGCAGTTCCTGAAGGGGTATGACGGGGCGCTATTGATGACGTCGCACGATCGCGAGTTCATGAACCGGATCGTGACGAAGATCGCGGAGATCGACGCGGGCGAGATCATCACGTACTCGGGGAACTACGATTTCTACGAACGCGAGCGCGCGATTCGGGAGGCGAACCAGCAGGCGGCGTTCTCCCGGCAGCAATCGATGCTGGCCAAGGAGCAGCGCTTCATCGAGCGGTTCAAGACGCATGCGGCGAAGGCGGCGCAGGTGCAGAGCCGGATCAAGGCGCTGGACAAGATCGACAAGATCGAGCTGCCGAAGAAGCGGCAGGTGGTGAAGTTCGAGTTCCGCGTGCCGCCGCGCTCCGGGGATCAGGTGGCGGTGATCGAGGACCTGCACAAGAGCTACGGTTCGCGGGTGATTTACGACGGGTTCAGCCTGACGATCCGGCGGGGCGAGCGGTGGGCGGTGATGGGGCGGAACGGCGCGGGCAAGACGACGCTGCTGAAGATGATCGCGGGCGCGAGCGCGCCGGACAGCGGTACGGTGCGATTGGGCGCGAGCCTGACGATGGGATATTTCGCGCAGCAATCGCTGGACGTGCTGAAGGCGGACCTGACCATCATCGAGCAGTTGCAGGAGGACTTCCCACAGGACGGGCTGGGCTCGCTGCGCACGCTGGCGGGAGCATTTCAATTTTCGGGCGACGATGTGGACAAGAAGATCCGCGCGCTTTCGGGCGGCGAGAAGTCGCGGCTGGCGATGGCGCGGATGCTCTACAATCCGCCCAATTTCCTGGTGCTCGACGAACCGACGAATCACCTCGATCTGCTGACGAAAGAGATGCTGGTGGAGGCGTTGAAGAGCTTCGAAGGCACGATGATCTTCGTCTCGCACGACCGCATGTTCCTGCGCGGGCTGGGCTCGCGCGTGCTGGAACTGGGCGGCGAGACGGGGACGGACCGCACGCCGCGCGTGTACCCGGGCACGTACACGGAGTACGTGCAGGCGATCGGGCACGAAGCGCCGGGCATTTACGCCTGAGGCTCCGACCGACAGAGGACTGAGTCCCGCTTCCACCTTTGCGAGCACCTGGTTTGGGCTGCATCGTGTTACTTTCAGGCGTGTATCCTGGAACCGGCACTTTGGCTGAGATGCTTCACTCGCGGCTTCGGACGGCCAAGTAATATGGCTGGTGATTCCCGTTCCTGGTTTCTGCATTCGTTTGGGGTTTCTTCCCTGTTCCTCGCCGTGCTTTCGCTGCTGGTGTCTCCGTCCGGCGGGTTGGCTCAATCGACTGGGTTTCAGCCCTCCACACAACTTTTCACCGTAAACTACTTTGTAGGGGACCCCGATCCCGCCCCATTCGTTTTAACCATGAACGCGACAGACGGGTCGGTGATCCCGTTTTCTTCCGGCAGCGATTCCTCATGGCTGACCGCCACCCAGAGCGCCGCGGCGACGCCTGCAACAGTGACAATCACGGTGCACCCGGCGGGACTGACACCTGCAACGTACAACGGCACAGTAACTTTTTCCGAATTCGGGCTAGCAGTTCTCTACTTTCGTTACACCCTGGTCGTGCAGAAGGCGGTGGACCGGCTCGTTCTATCAAACACCGCGCTGACCTTTCACGCGGCGTATGGGAACCAGGCAACGATGACCCAGTCGTTCAAGGTGGACAGTTCGGGCCAGCCCTTACCGTACGCGGTAGCGGTGAGTAGCGGGACCGGCTGGCTGACGGCGGACAGCACCACGGCTCCGACACCTCCATGGCAATACTTGACACCCGGCACGCTGCGGGTATTTGCGAATGCCGCGGCGCTGCAGCCGGGCACGTATACGGGATCCGTGCTGGTCTCTTCCAACCACGCAACAAACAGTCCGCAGATCCTCCATGTGACGCTGAATGTGACGCCGCCGCCCGCGGTATCCGCGAGCCCTGCCGGGATGTCGGCGAGCTTTGCGGCGGGTGGAGCGGCTCCGGCGGCGCAGACGATTCAGGTCTCGGGCAACGGCAGCGCGCTGGCATTCACGGCCACGGCTTCCTCGGCACTCAACTGGCTCGCCGTCAGCCCGTCAAGCGGCACCACTCCGGTGACTGGCACGCTGCCCCTGACGGTCTCCTTTACCAACCTTGGCGGCCTGACGCCGAATCAGGTATACACCGGCACAATCGTGGTGGCCGGAACGGGTGCGTTCGGCGGAAGCACCACCATCGCGGTGACACTCTCCGTGAGCGCGCCGTTGCCCACCATACTCTCCCTAACCAACGCGGCCAGCTATAGGACCGGCGGCATCGCAGCGGGCGAACTCGTGAGCATCTTCGGAACCGCTCTGGGACCCGCCAAGGGGGTGCCGCTGACGGCCGAGACGATGGTCGGCGGGCGGCTGCCCACGTCCCTGGGCGGCGTGCAGGTGCTGGTGAGCGGCTATCCCGCAGCCTTGCTGTATAGCAGCGCCACCCAGATTTCCGCGATTGTGCCCTACGAAATTAATTGGCCCCAGTCTTTTCAGAACGTGACCCTGATGGTGAACTACTCCGGCCAAAGCTCCAACGGCATGACGCTGGAGCAGGTGTCCGCCGCTCCCGGACTGTTCACCGCCGACTCCAGCGGGAGCGGTCCCGGCGCCATTCTCAATAGCGATCTCTCCCTCAACTCCCGCAAGAATCCGGCAAAACCAGGCGACGTTGTGGTGCTGTACCTGACCGGCGAGGGGCAGACCCAACCGCACGGCGTCTCCGGCAGCGTCACGCCGCCACTGCCGCCGTTCAGCGCACCGATACTGCCGCCGGTAGTCACGATCGACGGCCAGCCGGCCCCGGTGCTGTTCTATGGCGAGGCCCCCGGAATCGTCGCCGGAATGATGCAGATCAATGTGCAGATCCCGGCTGGCGCCAGTTCCGGCGACTGCCCCGTGGTGGTCACGATGGGAAAGGCCAACTCGCAATTGACGCCGGGTGGCGCCGGAGCCGTCACCGTTTGGGTACAGCAGGCGCCCGCCTCGCCGCCCCTGGTCTGAGCCCTGACTTCTCAACACGACTCGGGAGACGCAAATAGAACGGGCTGCAATTTGCGCTCGGAACGGCTCCGTCCGAGCTGGCTTCGCCTGTGGTGAAGACATCGACGGATTAGCGGCTCGCGAGAGGAGTTGGCAGGCGGAATCGCCTGCCCTACTTACGGCTTCGAACGGACGGGGGATCAGCGGGGGGGAATTCGTCGGCGGAACGGACGATGAAGTTGGGGCGGCGCCGGGCGGTTTGGAGGCTCAGCCAGAGGTATTGGCCGACGATGCCGAAGCCGAGGCCGGTGAGCGCGCCGAAGAAGAGGATACCGAGCACGATCGGGGTGTAGCCCGGAACGGGGATGTCGCCGCGCAGTTTGGCGACGAGCACGAGCAGGCTGGTGGCGACGGCGAGGAGCAGCGCCGCCGTGCCGGAATAGAGCAGGATGC
>CAIRBY010000410.1 GCA_903876865.1 uncultured Acidobacteriia bacterium | reverse complement strand
GATCGCGGCGAGCACGCGGAACGCTGTCCCGGTCTGAGTATCGGAAGGCACTTTCTGTAGTGTAGCTGCTACGCTGGAAGAAGCAGCCTCCATGGGACCGAAGCGCAAACCCGAAATCATGAGTCCGGCCGGATATTGGCCCCAGTTGCGCGCCGCCATTGAAGCCGGCGCGGACGCGGTCTATTTCGGACTCAAGCACTTCACCGCGCGCGCCAAAGTCGGCTTCTCGCTCGCCGAACTGCCCGAGGTCATGGCCACGCTGCACCGCCGCGGCGTGAAGGGCTACATTACGTTCAACACCCTCGTCTTCCATCACGAGCTTGCAGAGGCCGCGCGCGCCCTTGAAGAGATCGCACGCGCCGGAGCCGATGCGCTCATCGTGCAGGATATCGGCGTGGTGCGCATGGCCAAACAGATCGCCCCCGATCTGGAGATTCACGGCAGCACCCAGATGTCCGTCACCAGCGCCGATGGCGTGCGCCTCGCCCAGCGCTTCGGCGTCAGCCGCGTCACGCTCGCGCGCGAACTCTCGCTCGCCGAGATCCGCGCCATCCGCGAAGCCACCGAGTGCGAACTCGAAATCTTCGTGCACGGCGCGCTCTGCGTCGCCTATTCCGGCCAGTGCTTCTCCTCCGAAGCCTGGGGCGGCCGCAGCGCCAATCGCGGACAGTGCGCGCAGGCCTGCCGCCTGCCCTACGACATGATCGTCGATGGCACGCTTCGCCCCCTCGGCGACGCGCGCTACCTGCTCTCCCCCGGCGATCTCTACGCGCTCCATCAGGTGCCGGAGATCGTCGAGATCGGCGTCTCCACGCTCAAAATCGAGGGCCGCTACAAAGACGCGGATTACGTCGCGCTCACCACCGCCGCCTACCGGCAGGCCGTCGATGACGCGTGGGCCGGACGCGCACTCTCGCTCGACCGCGCCGCCGAGTTGCGCCTCGAACAGGTCTACTCGCGCGGCCTTGGCCCGCACTTCCTCACCGGCACCAATCATCAGAAGGTGGTGGAAGGCCGCATCCCGCGCCACCGCGGCGTGCTCATGGGACGCGTGCTGCGGGTCACCGAAACCGGCGTCGCCTTCGAGCCCGCCCCGGCCCACCGCATCGCGCCGCTCAAGCCCGGCGATGGCGTGGTCTTCGATGCGGCGGACTGGCGCAGTCCGCAGGAAGACGAAGAGGGCGGACGCATCTTCGAAATCCTGCAAGGCGAGTTGCGCTTCGGCAACGGCGCGATTCACGGCGCGCGCATCCGCAAGGGCGACCTCATCTGGCGCACCCACGATCCCGATCTGGATAAGGCCGTGCGCGTCTATACCGAAGCCTCCGCGCCGCTGCGCAAGCAGCCCGTGCACGTGAAGATCCTGGCGCAGCAGGGCCAGCCTCTGCGCACCACCTGGACCGTGGGCGCGGTCAGCGTGCAGGTGGAATCCGCCACGCCCCTCGGCGCCGCGCGCGAACGCGCCGTAGATGCCGAGTATCTGCGCGCGCAACTCGGGCGCCTCGGCAACACACCCTACGAACTCGGCGAACTGGAACTCGAACTCGCGGGCCTGCCCTTCGCCCCCAGTTCGATGCTCAACCAACTCCGCCGCGACGCGGTTGACGTCCTCCAATCCGAACAAGGCAGAAGTGGCAAAAGTGGGACAGGCGATCGTCTTTCGTCGCCTGTCGGCTTGCCTGTCTCTCTGCTTCGCCCCGAAGATAGACAGGCCACATGTGGGACAGGCGATCGTCTTTCGTCGCCTGTCGGCTTGCCTGTCTCTCTGCTTCGCCCCGAAGATAGACAGGCCACAAACAACGATGGCCTGTCCCACTTGTTAGTGCGCACGGCCGAGCAATTGGACGCCGCCATCGTGGAGCGGCCCGCCTCCATCACGCTCGATTACCTGGACCTCTACGGCCTCCGCCCCTCCATCGAACGCGTGCGCGCCGCCGGCATCGCCGTGCGCGTGGCCTCGCCGCGCGTGCTCAAGCCCGGCGAAGAGAAGATCGTCAACTTCCTGCTCGGCTGCGAGTGCGCCATTCTGGTCCGCTCCACCGGACTGCTGGAAGCGCTCCGCCATCGGGAGCCGCGCGAACTGACCGGAGATTTCAGCCTCAACGCCGCCAACGAACTCACCGCGCGCGAACTCTTCGCCCTCGGCATTCAGCACCTCACCCCCACCTACGACCTCAACGCCGCGCAGGTGGCAGATCTGGCGCAGCGCGTGGGCGGCGCGCGCCTCGAAGCCGTCGCTTATCAGCACCTGCCCGTCTTCCACACCGAGCATTGCGTCTTCTGCCGCTTCCTATCCAAAGGCACCAGCTACCTGGATTGCGGACGCCCCTGCGAAGAGCATCGCGTCGAACTCCGGGATACGTCGGGCCGCGCCCATCCCGTCCTTGCCGACGTGGGCTGCCGCAATACCGTCTTCGGCGCCGAAGCGCAGGAGGCGAGCCTGCACCTGGAAAGCTGGCGCGCCGCCGGAATCACGCGCTTCCGCCTGGAGTTCGCCCACGAATCCGCCGCGCAGGTCACGGCCGTGACGCGCGCTTTTGCCGCCCATCTGGCAGGCCGCACGACCGCGCGCGAACTCGCGCAGCAGCTCCAGCAACTCGCCCCGCAGGGAGCCACGCAGGGCAGCTTCTTCATCCCCGAAAATTATCTGACGCTGCCGGTCTTGCAGTAGGCCGCACACGCAGCCACACCTGGTGCGCCATCCAGCCCATCACCAGCACCTCCACCCACCAGATGGGATGCTCGTAGCGCAGCACGTTCTGAATCACGCAATAGACCGCGGCATGCGCGATCACCACCGCCGTTAATACCACCCCCGTGAACCGCCGCTGCCGCAACAGCAACGCCAGACCAGCCAAGCTGAAAATGCTGCACAGGCCATAGGCCCAGCGGAAGCGCGGCACGCGCGGGAACCAGAAGAGCCACGTGCGCTCGAGCGAAAGCTGCGCGAAGCGGCCGGGATGTGCGCCGATCCACCCCAGCGCACGGCTCATCACCTTGCGCTCGAATGCCAGTTCGCCCCCGCGCACGATCTCTTGCGCCGCCGCGACACTCTGGTGCGGATGGTATTTCGCGAAGTGGGCGTTGCCCGTGTTCTCCGTCAGATTGCCTGTCGCCAGGTCGTTATTCGAAACGTCCAGTTCCAGCGCGAAGTTGTCGCGCACCAGCACGAAGCCGCCGAGTTCGCGGTAATTGCGCACCATCCAGGGCGATAACACCAGCAGCGCGGCGGCGCACCACGCGCCCGCCAATCGCGCGGCCGCAACCGGGCCGGGCCGTAATTTCCACGCCGCAATCGCGCCGAACGCGAGAAACGCCGGCAGCAGATTGGGAGCCATCAACAGCGCCGCGCCGCAGAACACTCCGCCGCGCGCCGCGCGCCGCCACTCGAGCGATGGCGCCCGCAGAAAGCGCGCGAACAGCAGGGTGGCGCACTCCAATAGCAGCGCGGCCCATGTATTTTCGAATTCGCCCATGCACTCCGGCCACAAGTGCAGCGGCAACAGCGCGCCGCCCACGCCCGCGAAGATGCCGGGCCACACGCCGAGGCCAAGCGCCACCGAAACCAGCGGCAACAGCGCGTATTCCACCGAGGCGGTCAGGCAACTCAGCGCAATGCGGCCCACATCCGCGGCGGGCGTATCGCCGTAGATGGCGTAGAACGGCGCGATCAGCGCGGGATAGAGCGGCGGAGCGTGCGCCGTCGGTCCGGTGGGAATTACGTAGGGGTCGGCGAATGCGCCCTTCGTAGCCAGCGCAATCGCGATCTTGATGGCTTCCGGCCTTCCGGTCTCGTAGTGCCCCGCGCCGAACACCAACAGCAGCCGGACCGCGGCCGCGAGCAGGTAGATCGCCGTGAAGAGCTTACGCGACGGCCACACCGCGTCTACTCGTCATCGTCGGACGACTGGCCGACCTTGAGCACGCTGAGGAAGGCCTCCTGCGGGATCTCCACCCGGCCCACGCGCTTCATGCGCTTCTTGCCTTCCTTCTGTTTCTCCAGCAGTTTGCGCTTGCGGCTGATGTCGCCGCCATAGCACTTGGCGATCACGTTCTTGCGCATCGCCGAGATGGTTTCGCGCGCCACGATCTTGTTGCCGATCGCCGCCTGCAGCGCCACTTCGAACATCTGTTTCGGAATCAGTTTGCGCAGCCGCGAGATCAGATCTTTGCCGCGTTCGAAAGAAAACTCCTTGTGCACGATGATGCAGAGCGCATCCACCGGCTCGCCCGCCACCAGCACGTCCAACTTCACCATCGGCGAAATGCGGTAGCCGGAGAGGTGGTAATCGAGCGAGGCGTAGCCCTTCGACACGCTCTTCAGGCGGTCGTAAAAATCCAGCACGATCTCGTTCAGCGGCAGTTCGTAGACGATCATCACGCGCCCGCCGCCGATGTACTCGAACTTCTTCTGCACGCCGCGCTTGTCTTCCATCAGCTTGAGAATGCCGCCGATGAACTCTTCCTGCGTCAGCACCGTCGCATCGATGATCGGTTCTTCGATCTGCTTGATCTCGCTCGGGTCCGGGAACTTGGTCGGGTTGTCCACTTCGAGGATCTCGCCCGAGGTGGAGGTGATGCGGTAGCGTACGCCCGGCGCCGTGGTGATCAGGTCGATATTGAACTCGCGCTCCAGCCGCTCCTGCACAATCTCCAGGTGCAGCAGGCCGAGGAAGCCGCAGCGGAAGCCGAAGCCCAGCGCGACCGAATTTTCCGGCTCGAAATTGAAGGCGCTATCGTTGAGGCGCAGCTTTTCCAGCGCGTCGCGCAAGAGCCCGTGCTCGTGCGATTCCACCGGGTAGAGTCCCGCGAACACCATCGGCTTGATCTCTTCGAAGCCGGGCAGCGGTTCGGCGGCGGGGTTGTTGTGATCGGTGATGGTGTCGCCGATCTTGGCGTCGCTCACCGTCTTGATGTTGGCGAAGAGGTAGCCCACCTCGCCCGCCTGCAACTCGTCGGTCGGCGTGGCTTTGGGCGCCTGATAGCCGAGCCCTTCCACTTCGAAGATCTGCCCGTTCGCCATCAGCCGGATCTTCTGCCCCAAGCGGATGCGCCCGTCCAGAATGCGCATCAGGATGATCACGCCGCGGTAGCTGTCGAACCAGGAATCGAAGATCAGCGCGCGCAATGGCAGGTCCGGCGAACCCTTCGGCGCCGGCACCAGGTGCACGATCGATTCCAGAATCTCGTGAATGCCCACGCCCTGCTTGGCGCTGCACAATACCGCGCCGCTCGCGTCCAGCCCGATGATGGTTTCGATCTGCTCGCGAATGCGTTCCGGTTCGGCGGCGGGCAGATCGATCTTGTTGATGACCGGAATGATTTCCAGGTTGTGATGCAGCGCCAGGTAGGTGTTCGCCAGCGTCTGCGCTTCCACGCCCTGCGACGCATCCACCACCAGCAGCGCGCCCTCGCACGCCTGCAGGCTGCGCGAAACTTCGTAGCTGAAATCCACGTGCCCGGGTGTATCGATCAGGTTGAGCTGGTACATCACGCCATCGTCGGCGCGGTAATCCAACCGCACGGCGTGCGCCTTGATGGTGATGCCGCGCTCGCGTTCCAGGTCCATCGAATCCAGCACCTGCTCCATCATTTCGCGCTGCGAAAGCGCGCCCGTGACCTCCAACAGACGGTCTGCAAGCGTACTTTTGCCGTGATCGATATGGGCGATAATTGAAAAATTTCGGATGAATGCTCGGTCCATGGGTTGTGCGGGGCTAAGTCTTGATTATCCCACATGCGGCTGATGACAAGGCAGGGGCTTATGTTTATACTGGAGAGACTCGGAGGGCAACATTGAAGATCCATAGTGTCGGTCGAATCCTTGTGCTCGCGGCGCTGCTCGCGACAACTGCTGTCGCCAGCAATCAAGCCACTCTGCCGAGCGGGCAAGTCGGTGCGTCCTATAGCTACACGTTCCCGACGATCGGCGTTCTGCCCGACACCTTCTCTTCCAACGGGCAACTTCCCCCGGGCCTCACCCTGAACCCGAATACCGGCGTGCTCAGCGGCACGCCTACCGCACCCGGCCCGTACACCTTCACCGTCACCATCACGGACAGCTTCCTACAGCAACAGAGCGTCGTGGGGAGCGAGTCTCTGCGCCACACCAAGGGAATGGCCAACGGAAATACGTACGGCCCGTTTAGTTACACCATCACGATCGCGCCCGGCGTCGCCGGCGCCCCGATGTCCCCGGCCGCTCTGGCGCTGCTCATGTTGGGCCTCGCCGCCGCCGGCATTTTCCGTATGCGCCAAGTGCGCCAGTCATAATCCAAATCCGAACGGAGAATCGCAGCATGCTCACTCGCTCGAAACGCGTCATTGCCCTCTTCACTCTCACCTCCTTCTCCGCGGTCCTCGGGATC
>CAIRBY010000409.1 GCA_903876865.1 uncultured Acidobacteriia bacterium | reverse complement strand
GGGGGCACTGGCGGCCGGGCGCTTCCCCGGCCTGCTCGGCGTGGCGGGGAACGAAATCGTCACCCGCCTCTCGCGCGGCATCGATCAGGCACGCGACCCGCTGAAGGAGGCGATGCGGCTGGCCGAGATCGTGGATGCCACCGGTGCGCCCGCACTGCGCCAGCAGATGGCCGGTCTGATCGCGGCGGAATTTGCCCGCTGCCGCGATTCCGGCGACGTGCGCGGCGCAACGCTATACGGCCTGCTCGCGGCGAAACTCTCGGTTGCGGCGATGGAAGCGGAATACGTACCGTTCTTCCGCGAAACCGAGACGCTGGACACGGCGCTGCTCTACGGCCAGGAGAACCTGTGCGTGGAGCGCTACTTCTTCTACGACGATGGCGATGGCGTGGAGAGCTATCACTCCTTCCGCAAGAGCTACGAACGCGACCCGGCATGGCAACTGGAAGATCGCGGCGAGTATCTGCATCTCACCGGCCGCGGCCCCGAGGGCAGGCGGGTGGAGATCTTCGCCAACGTACCGATCGACGGGCATCTGCCGCAAAATCAGGGCCGGGAAGGCGAAGCGGCGCGGCGGCAGAAAGCGATTGCGGCGGCGCTCGGCGAGCGCAGCCTCGTGCCCAGCGTGATGGTGCATCGCGGCCATAGCTTCTGGGTGGCGCGCACGCTCAGCTACCTGGAAAAATCGGCGCGCCTGGTGATTCTGGGAAGCTGCGGCGGGGCCACGGAGATTCACGCCGTGATCGAGGCTTCGCACGATGCGCAGGTGATCGCCACGCGGGGAGTCGGCGAAACCGAAATCAACGACGCCATCATGAAGGCGGTGAACGATCGCATCCTGAAGGGCGAACGAACCCTGGTCTGGAACAGCTTCTGGCAGGAACTGCGGGGGCGCTGGGGTAAGAGCGCGCTCTTCCGCGAGTACCTTGCCCCCAATCGGGATGCCGGCACGGTGTTTCTACGGGCCTATCACCGCTACGTGGACACGGCGAAGTGAGCGGCTACGCCTTCCACTTGAAATAGTAGAACAGCAGCGGCGTCTTGCCTGTGTTGACGATGCCGTGTACTTTGTTGGCGGCGCAATACATGCTCGTGCCGGAAGCGACTTTGGTCACTTTTCCTTCTACAGAAATCTCCCCAGTACCTTCAGTGACAAGCATGATCTCTTCTTCAGCGTGTTCGTGCGGCGGATGCGGCGCCTTGCCCGGCTTGAGCATCAGGCTGCCGAAAGTAAGCGCCCCCAGTTGATCCGTGCGGCCCTCATGGTAGACGCGGACATCGCCAAACTCTTCGTGGGTCAGTTTGGCGCCAGCCTTATCCACGGTGCCGTTCGGCACCTTTGCCGCGGCGGCGGAGGCCATGGCAGCCGCCATCGCCTGGAATGCGGTCAGCTTCAACAGATCTCTTCGCTTGGCCATACATCCGATCTTACTGCACCCGATTCTACTGCACGCTAGCCGGTGCGATCTCCAAGCCGGTGGCGCGGGTAAATACGGCCCAGTCCGAGCCTGCTCCATCCAGCTCCGCCCAGGCGATGGCATCCGCCTGCCGCTCCGGGCGCCAGCCGGGAAGATTGGTGTAGCAGGTGTTGCAGAGGTGCCGCCATCCTGCATTGAAAGCACCTGCGGCGAGGTTGGTGTAGACGAGTCCGGTAGTGGCGCCTGCCGTGAGCACCACCTTCGAGCCGACGTGCACAAGGCGCAGTGTGGCGCCATTGGCCGGATCGTTCCAGCCGTTGCGGTTGGTCTGTCCGGCAAATGTCATCCAGGCTTGCGGGGCGCGAAAACTGCCGCCGCCGAAGCCGCTGCTGAGCACAGGGAAAACCAGCATCTGGCCGAGCGCGGAATCGCGAATCAGCAGGTCGTCCAGCCCGTCGCCGTTCAGGTCGCGCGCTTGCAGGGTGCACAGGTCCACGGCTGCGGCCATGTAGGTGGACCACATTACAGGCTCGCCGAAATCCCGTCCATAGTTCTTGGCGGCGAAGATGCCGGAGGGCGTGGCCACCACCAGATCCTTGGGCCCCGAAGCGCGTTCGAAGAAGTTGCCGAAGCGGATGCCCTCCTGCAGCGCGCGGACATCCCACCCATGAGCCGCCGAGAAATACGTTGAGCGCAGTTGCGGCTGCCCGAAGCCGTTACGGCCGTTCGAAAGCGCCACCCAGAGGCCCTGTGACGTGGCGTAGGCCAGATCGTCATTGCCATCGCCATCCAGATCCGCGAGCCAGAAACGGCTGCCGGAGGCGGACCATTCCGGATCCGTGATGGCAAGCCACGGCGAGGCAAGCTGCAGCGCGGGGGAACCATCGGAGGCCGACCCCGGCAGTGCGCACCAGACCTGTCCGTCGCCGCGGGCCTTGCAGGCGGCAGCTTTCTTCATGCCCGCGATATCGCCCAACACCACCAGACCCGCGCCATCGCCGCTGCCGAATTCAGCGGTCCAGAGTTTGGTGTTGCCCACACGCGTATTGCCGAGAATCCCCGGGATGGCGTCGGTGGGTACGGCGGTGTAGTCGGCGCCGGTCAGTTGCAGCAGGCGTTTGGTGACGCGGTAGCCCCAGTCGGTGACAATCTCCTGCTCGGTGCGGTCGTGGATCAGCAACACGCAACCCTGGTTGGCGCACTGCTGCTGCACCTGCGCGTAGTAGGCGTCCGCGCACTCTTCGGCGCTCATCCCGGCGGCGAACCAGCCAGCATCTCCGTTAAATTGCAGGCCGTGGTAGACCATGGTGGCATCGATATCCATGCCCACCGGCCCGATGAGTTTGCTCGCGACCGGATCGGAGTTGAGGATCCGCGCCACCGCCGGATCGAAAGCCAGTCCGGGCGCGCGAAAGAGCTTGAGGCCATCCGGCTGAAATGGATCGAGCAACTGCTGCGCGAGTTTCACGTGGCGCAACACGCGCACGCTGTCAGTTTCGATCTTGGTCAGCGGTACGTGGAACCAGGTGTGGTTGCCCAGAATGTGGCCGCTTGAGAGCAACTGCCGCTCCATGGCGAGCGGGTGCATGTCTCCGTTCATGCAGGCGGAAGAGAGCGGGTCCGATCCGGCGGTGGAGACGACATCGAAGTGGCAGCCAACCTGAAAAAACGTAGCTACGATTCCCATATCGTGCAGCAGTTGCGCGATGTTCTGCGTCTGGTTGGCGCCGGTCGCGGCGACTGTGCCGCTCACGCCATCGTCAAAGGTCACCACAATATGTCTCGGCGGCAGGTCGCCGCCGCCGTATTGCAGGTTGTCGGTACGGAACTGAGCCACGGCTAGCGTGGAACACACAAAAAGCAACAGGGTCTTCATGCCTACCTAACCAGATACACTTCGCAGATACACTTCCGGCGTTAGACCGAATTGCTTGGAGAGGAAGACACTTCGGGCCTGTTCGCACCTTGCGAGATCGAATGTGAGGGGTTTCCGGCCGGAGGAGCGGGAAACTATGCAGACCATCCTACCGTAAGAAATCGTAAGGAAACAGATGGGTGTAGTACCAATTTAGGGCCAGTACAAAAAGATGACACCGAGCAGTACAAGAGTAATGTGGCAAACTGCCTCAATCGCCGTAGGGCTATGCTGTTGGTATGGTGAAGTTTCTGATCGGCCTGGCAACGGGTGTAGCGTTGGTCTTCCTCTCCGTCGTTCTGTTGTTCGTAGTGGCGCTGCGATTCCGCGAGAAGGCTCCGGTGGTCTTGTCGGATTCTGTGTTGGTGCTGCGACTGGATGGCGATTTGCCGGAGAAGGCACCGATGGAACTGCCCGCGCTGTTCGGCGCCGATCATACCGCGCCTACCGTGCTGGGAGTCTGGTCCGCGCTGGAAAAAGCGGCGGCGGATGCGCACATCAAAGCGATTGTGCTACAACCCGAAGACATTACCGCCGGCTGGGCCAAACTGGAAGAACTCCGCATGGATGTGGAGAAGTTCAAGAAATCCGGCAAGCCGGTCTTCGCCTACCTGCGTCAACCGGGCACGCGCGAATACTTCATCGCATCGGGCGCGGACCGCATCTATCTGGGTCCGGCGGAACCGGTAATGATCAAGGGCCTGCGGGCGGAGTTGATGTACTTCAAGAAGACGCTGGACAAATTGGGCGTCAGTATCGAAGTGGAGCATGCCGGCAAGTACAAGGACTTCGGCGATATGTTCACGCGCTCCGATATGAGCCCGGAGACGCGCGAAGTGATGACCAGCGTGGTGGACGATCTCTACGGCAACCTGGTGGCGGGGATTGCGCAAGGGCGCAAGAAGACGCCGGAGGAGGTGCGCGCCATCATCGATCAGGGGCCATTCACCGCTTCGCAGGCGCTCAAGGCCGGCCTGGTGGACGAACTCCGCTTTGAAGACCAGATGTGGGGGGAACTAAAGGACCGCCTCAAGGTGGAACCCGTGCACGTCTCCATGGACAAATACGCCAAGATCACGCCGGAATCGGTGGGACTGCGCGGCAAGAGCCAGATCGCCGTGGTGGTGGGCTCGGGCGATATCGTACGGGGCGACCCCAACGACGATGGCGGCAGCGAAAACAACCTGACTTCCTATGGTTTCAGCAAACTTCTCCGCCGCGTGGCCAAGGATTCGCTCATCAAGGGTGTGATCGTTCGCATCGATTCACCGGGTGGTGAAGTCACCGCGAGCGACGAGATCTGGCGCGAGATGAACCTGCTGAGCAAGAAAAAACCAGTGGTGATTTCCATGAGCGACGCGGCGGCTTCGGGCGGATATTACATGGCAATGACCGGCGACACGATCGTGGCCTACCCCGGGACGCTCACCGGTTCGATCGGCGTGGTCTTCGGCAAGCCCAATCTGCACGGCCTCTACGACAAACTCGGCATCACCAAGGAAGCCATTCAGCGCGGGAAGCACGCGGGAATCGATTCCGATTATACGCCGCTCTCCGCCGAGGAGCGCACCAAACTGAAGGACGGCATCGACGAGAGCTATCGCGATTTCGTGACCAAGGTGGCGGATTCGCGCCACCGCAAGTTCGCGGAGATCGAACCGCTGGCGCAAGGGCGCGTGTGGCTGGGTTCGCAGGCGAAGGCGCGCGGACTGGTGGATGAAATCGGCGGCATCGATAAAGCGATCGAGCTGATCAAACAGAAGGCCAGGATCCCGGCGGGCGAGCGCGTGAGCCTCAACGTCTATCCGGGACGGCGCAGCCTGATCGATCTGCTGATGAAGAAATCGCAGGAAGATATGATGGAAGCCAAAGTGGGCGGCATGCTCGGCCTCGCGGCGTTGCATGGCGCGTGGAGTCCCTCGCTGCGTGACTCGCTGCGCGCCTGGATGCGCGGCGGCTATCTGCGCGTCATGCCCTACGCCTTCGAAGTGCGGTAGGCCACGCGGCAGTGGACGGGCGAGCGCCGGCGTGCGGGTGCTTAAATGGGAAGCATATGCTTCCCCACGCGCGCTTGAACCGCTTGTTTGGCACGGACTCCCGCTGCTTCGATCTGGCGATCGATCACGGCGTCTTTCACAACGCGGAATTCCTGGCCGGAATCGAAGACCAGCCGCGCGCGGTCGCCACCGCGATCGAAGCCGGACCGGACGCAATCCAGCTTGGCGTCGGACAGGCGCGGTTGCTGCAGGCGGTTACCAGTCGCGATAAGCCCGCGCTCGTGCTGCGAGCCGATGTCGCCAATATCTATGGGCCGAACCTGCCGGAGCAGCTCTTCTGCCTGCCGCTGGGGCAGGCAGTGGAACAGGCGCTGCGCCTGGATGCGGCCGCAATCGTGCTCAACCTCTTTTACGCGCCGGACAAGACTGAACTCTACCGCCAGTGCCTGGCCAACATCGCGGCGCTCAAGCCGGAGTGCGAACGCTATGGCATGCCGCTGATGATCGAACCGCTGGTCTTCGAGGCCGGTTCGCGCGGCAACTATGAAAGCTCAGGCGATTGCTCCCGCATCGTGCCTCTGGTCCGCCAGGCCACGGAACTGGGCGCCGACCTCATCAAGAGCGATCCGCCCACGGAGGCGGCGGAGTTTCACCGCATCGTGGAAGCGGCGGGCGGCATTCCCGTGCTGGCGCGCGGCGGCGGGCGAATGCAGGAGGAAGCGGTCTTTGCACGGACGATCGAGATCCTGCAGCAAGGCGCGCGCGGCATCGTTTACGGGCGCAATATCATTCAACACCCCAAGCCGCGGCAGATGACACAGGCACTGATGGCCGTGGTGCACGGTGGCGCGAGTGTGGAAGCGGCGCTCGCCATCCTGGGTTCATAATCCTGAGCCTATAATCCTGAGCCTATAATCCTGAGCTCATAATCCAGCGGGCTTGGCCCTGCGGGGTTAAACTGGAAGCTAAGGGCGGGATGCACTCTCACGGACACAGTCACGCGCACGCACACGGCACGGGCAGCATTCTGCGCTGGTCGCTGGCAGCTACCACGGCGTTTGTGGTCATCGAACTCGTGGCCGGCCTAAAGGCGCATTCGCTGGCGCTGGTTTCGGACGCGGGGCACAACTTCACGGACGCTCTGGCGCTGGGCCTGGCTTGGGCGGGCAACTACCTGCAATCCAAACCCGCCGATGAGACCAAGACGTATGGCTACCATCGCGCCGGGGTACTCTCCGCATTCGTCAATGCCCTGACGCTGGTAGTGCTCTCGCTATGGATTCTGTACGAGAGCGTGGAACGCCTGCGCGCACCGGAAAAAGTGGACGAGACCATCATGATAGCCGTCGCGGTACTGGGATTGGCCATGAACGGCGGCATCATGCTGGCGCTGAAGGCTGCCAGCAAGAATGACATCAATATCCGCAGCGCGTTCGTGCACATGCTCGGGGATGCGCTCGGCTCGGTTGCGATCATCGCCGGCGCGTTGCTGATTCGTTACACAGGCTGGCTGCGGCTGGATCCGGTGCTCTCGATCCTGATCGCGCTATTGATCGTATGGACGGCGTGGGACATCATCCGCGAATCGCTCAATATTCTGCTCGAAGGCCTGCCGCGCGGGATCGAACTGGCCAACGTATGTAAGGCAATGGGCGGTGTGGAAGGTGTGCTGGGCGTTCACGACTTGCATATCTGGAGCCTCGGCTCCAGCGCGCATGCGCTCAGTTGCCATGTCCTGATCCGCGACGTACCGCCCTCGGAAAGCGACGGCATCCTGCGCGAATTGAATCACCTGCTGGAGCACCGCTACGGAATCTCCCACACCACGGTGCAGTTCGAACACGTCAGCTGCTCGATTTCGGAGAACGGCTGCGCCATCCCGGTGAGCGCTCACGAACACCACTCGCACGATCATTAATCGCCACGATCGGCGGTCGCGGAGTTAGCGTACCGGGTTGCGCAGAATGCCCGCGTGCTCCAACTCCACCTCGACCATGTCGCCGGCAGTCATGCGGCGGGTATTTC
>CAIRBY010000408.1 GCA_903876865.1 uncultured Acidobacteriia bacterium | reverse complement strand
CGGCTTCGGCCAGCACCACCGTCGCCGGATTCACGACGCGGGCCAGATCGTCGATATGGCCGGGGGTATCGTCGCCGGCGCTGCCGTTGGTGAGCCACAGCACCTTCGTCACGCCCAGGAATTCGCGGAAGTGCGCGGCAATTTCCGCGCGGTCCATGCCGGGATTGCGGGCCTGAATGGGGCTGAGCAGGCATTCCTCCGTGGTCATCAGCAGCCCTTCACCATTCACATCGATGCTGCCGCCTTCCAGTACCATGTTCGGCGTGAAGACCGGCAGTTTGAGGCGCCTGCCCAGGAACGCGGGCACGGCCGCGTCCTTGCGATAGTTCGAGTATTTGGCCCAGGCGTTGAAGCGCCAGGCCGTGAGCGCGATCTCGCCGCTGCCGTTGCGCACGAATAGCGGGCAGTAATCGCGCGTCCACACGCGATCCGTCTCGCGATGAACGAACTCCACCGCATCCAGATTCGCGCCCACTTTTTCCAGTACGCGCCGCGCCTGCTCGGCCAGCGCGAGGCTCTGCACCAGAATGCGCACCCGTTCCACAGCGGCCAATTTGCGCACGATCTCGCCATAGACCCACGGAATGGGCGTGAAGCGCCCGGGCCAATCCTCGCGATTGTGGGGCCAGGCGATCCACGTGGCGAAGTGCGATTCCCACTCCGCCGGCATGCGGAAGTCAGCGGACCTCAATGCCGTAGCGCTCGATCCCCGGCTCAATCGATCACCCGCTTCACGATCGCGCCGTAGGCGTCGATGCGGCGGTCGCGCAGGAACGGCCAGTTGCGCCGCACGCTCTCGATGACGCGCGGATCGCACTCCACCACCAGCGTCTCTTCGCCCTCGCCGGCTTTGGCCAGCATCCGGCCCTGCGGGTCCGAAACGAAACTGCCGCCCCAGAATTGCAACCCATCGCCATCCGGCCCTTCATAGCCGACGCGATTGACGGCGGCCACATACACACCGTTCGAGATCGCGTGCGCGCGCTGGATGGTTTCCCAGGCGTTGTGCTGCGCGGCGGCTTCGGCGGCATCACTGATGTGATACCCGATCGCCGTCGGATAGAGCAGCACCTGCGCCCCCGCCAGCGAGGCGAGGCGGGCGGCTTCGGGAAACCACTGATCCCAGCAGATCAGGGGCGCAATGCGGGCATAGCGCGTATCGAAGCAGCGGAAACCCAGGTCGCCCGGCGTGAAATAGTACTTTTCGTAGAAGCGCGGATCGTCCGGGATGTGCATCTTGCGATACAGTCCCAACAGTTCGCCATCCGCATCGATCACCACAGCCGTGTTGTGAAACACGCCCGCCATGCGCCGTTCAAACAGCGACCCGACGATCACCACCTGCAACTCGCGCGCCAGCGCCGTGAAGCTGTTCGTGGTGGGGCCGGGAATGGTCTCCGCCAGGTCGAAGATGGCCAGATTTTCCGTCTGGCAGAAGTATTGCGAGCGGTAAAGTTCCTGCACGCAGATAATCTGCGCGCCCTGCGCGGCGGCTTCGCGGATGCGCCATTCGGCCTTGGCCAGGTTCTCGTTGGGATCGAGCGAGCAGGCCATTTGTATCAGACCGACCCGAAACTTGGAATACGTCACATTTCCATTGTAGCGGCGCTTGGTATCATTTCAATTGCAACATGCTAAAGGGAGAATCCGCGTGACCGCGACGCATCACGCGCTGGTCCTGTTCGATATTGATGGCACGCTGCTACGGCGATCCGGGCCGCATCACCGCCAGGCCCTGGTACATGCCGTACGCCGCGTCATCGGCCTTGCCTCCACCACCGAGGGCATCCCGGTGCAAGGCATGCTGGACCCCGTGATTCTGGGCCTCATGCTGCGGCAGGCGGGATTGCCGGCGGCCGCCATTCGCGAAGCCATGCCGGACCTGCTGGGCGTGGCCGAACGCTACTACCTGCGCGTCTGCCCTCCCCTGGAAGACAAACTCTGCCCCGCCGTGACCCCCGTGCTGGAGCGCCTGACCCGGCGCGGCATCCTGCTGGGCCTGGTCACCGGCAACCTCACCCGCATCGGGTGGCGCAAGCTGGAACGCGCGGGTCTGCGAAAGTACTTCCGCTTCGGCGCCTTCGGAGAGATGGCGACCACTCGCGACGCACTGGCCCGGCTGGCGATTCGTGAAGCGCGCGGGCGCGGCTGGATCGGCCGCGAGGAGCCCATTTCCCTGATTGGCGATGCGCCCCAGGATATTCAGGCCGCTCGCGCCAACAAGGTGCGCGCCATCGCCGTCCGCACCGGCATCACCCCGAACGAAGAGTTGGAAGCACTAAAGCCCGATGAACTGCTACGGGATTTGCGGGAACTACGATTGCGAATGGTGGAATAAGGCATGCGGGCTCCCAGGTTGTCTGGCTTCCGGTTTCTCGGTCTATTTTGTTTCGCCGCGTGTGCCGGCGCGCAACAGTATATTATCTCCACCGTCGCCGGCGGAGCCGCGCCCCCACCCTCGGCCGCGCTCGCCGCCTCCATCGGAGACCCCACCCGCATCGCCGCCGATACCAGCGGCAACATCTATTTCAGCAGCCTGCACAGCGTCTTCAAAGTCACCCCGTCTGGCGCGATGAGTAGAGTCGCGGGCAACGGACGCCCCGGCAATTCCGGCGATGGCGGACCGGCCACGGCCGCGCAGCTCAACTTCCCCATGG
>CAIRBY010000407.1 GCA_903876865.1 uncultured Acidobacteriia bacterium | reverse complement strand
CTGATTCTGCGCCAGTTGCGCCTGGTTCAGGCTTGCCATCTGCGCCTGGCTCTGCGTCAGTTGAGCCTGGTTCTGTGCCACCTGCGCCTGATTCTGCGCCAGTTGAGACTGATTCTGTGCCAGTTGCGCCTGGTTCAGGCTTGCCATCTGCGCCTGGCTCTGCGTCAGTTGAGACTGATTCTGCGCCAGTTGAGACTGATTCTGCGCCAGTTGCGCCTGGTTCTGCGCCACTTGCGACTGGTTTCCAGCGAGGGTAAGCAGCGAGCTTTGCTGGTAAATCTGCTGGAACTGTGCGTTCGCAATCAACTGGTTGAATTGGGCGTTATTGGCAAGCGATTGGAATTCCTGGCTTTGCAGGACTTTGCGAATGTCATCCACCGTCACTTTGACGGTTCCCGCTACCCCTATGTCTTTGTCCGTCATCGTCGACTCGCGGTATACGTCGCGCTTGCCGATTGCGCCCTGCACGCCATTCCGCGGCACGGGCGGCCAGAAGATGGACCAGCCTACGAGGAAGGTCGCGAGTGCCGCCCCGCCGACCGCCAACCATGCGTACTTCTTTTTATTCTTCTCCACGGGTTGCATACTCCCTCTGGACGGGCGGACCCACAAGCCCGAAACCGCCTCAAGTATACAATCGTTTCAGATCTTAAACTATGAAATACTAGTACTCTCAGACCCCTATTCTGCCGCGGCGAGGGCCGCTTCCACCGACTCGTGCTGCGGAAAGAGCCCGGAGAATCCCGAGATCTCGAATACTTCCCGCACCATTCCGCCCAACCCCGCCACGCGCAGCGTCCCGCCCTTGCCCTGCACGGCTTTGGCCGCCGACAGGACTACCCGCAACCCGGCGCTGCTGACGTAGCGCAACTGGCTCACCTCCAGGATCAGGGTATGCGCCCCGGCACTGACCGCGCTGGCGCACGCCTGCTCGAATTCATTGGAAGTGGCGGCGTCCAATCGTCCCGTAACGCGCACCACCGTGACATCGTTCTTGATCGTGGACTCGATTTGAATCACTAAATCATACTCCGCAGTCTTTTATTATGAATCATCACTGCGCCAACCGGCCAGGCGCTTGTGGCTCGTTTCGCCCTTATTTGGGATCGGGTCTCCCCATTATCGGACTGGAAAAACTCGCCGGGTGTACAATGCCTTCGCTGGGTTTGGCGTGTCCGTGGTGTTCGTGCCGCCGAGGGCGGCGGGCAGCACCTTCCTCCTCATGGTGTTCGCCGCCGCCGAGGTAACGTTTGGCTGTCTTTGCTTTACCTACGTTCAGGAGCAATGCCCATGACGCAAATCGCGCTTTCAGTCTGGCTCGGATTCCTCGCGATTCCGGCTTTCTTCTTCGGAGCCGTGCCTTTTGATGTGAACGGGCAGCCGGTTCCCTTCAAGGGAATGGTGAGCGGGTGTGCCGCCGCGGCGTTCTGCCTGGCGGTCTGCCAATTTCTGGTCGCGCGCAGAAACCGCCGTGAGGCGGCCGGCGCCGCCGCGGCGACAGCGATGGTTACAGAGGGGCAACCTCCGCCCGAAATCAGCTTCCCGCCACCCGGATGGTCTCTGCTGCTCGGCATGCTCGCGCCGGTTGTCGGCATGTGCTGCGTGGGGTTGCTGCTGGACCCAAAGCCGAATGAAAGGGATGCGCCCGCATTCCTGTCGGCAGCCATCATCGGAGTCCTCACCGGGGCGGCGCTCGCCAAGGTTACCGCAAAACGCGGGCCCGCCGGGATGAGCCGCTAGCGGGCCTGCTGCACAGAGGGTTTCGATCGCGAGGCGTGCTCATAGCATCGTGAGCAAGTGCCTCGTTCTCTTGACTTCATCTGGACGATCCTGCGCCACGACCAGGCAGTGCAGGTTAGACAACGGCGATCACGTCCTTGGCTTGCTCAGACTGAAGGTAGGCGTTGGGATCGTGATAAAGAGCCTCCTCGGGGAGCCACTCCATCAGCGGCCCGAGATCCTGGCTCACAACATTCTTGTAAAACTCGGGAAGCTCGCTGCTGTCCTGCTCAAAATAGGGCGAAAATTGCGGATCGGTGTCCAGCCGGGCGCGAATCTGCCGGTAGTATCTGGCCCTTCCAAAGCCCTCCGTCGAAACCGCGCGCACCAGATTCAGCCAACGTGCGGTCACCCCTTCCGTAGCCACGAAGCGGCGGAAGATTGCGCGCGTCGAGAAGGAGTATTCGGTCAGCCCGATGATGTGGTCGTAGAGGGTCCGCCAGGAGTAGTTTGCCGGCTTGACGTTCATGGCGCCGTTATTGTTTAAGAAGTGGAACGGGAAGGGCAGCACGCGGTTCGCCCGCTGGTAATCCAGGTTGAGCGGCGCGGCCCGGCCAAACGCGGAGAGCAGCGAATAGGCGGGAAAGGCCCCCGGGGTCATGTCCAGAAATCGCTTGGTCAGTTCAAAAGGCTCTGGCCCTTCGTCGGTATCGAGTCCCAGCACGAAGTTGGTTTGGATGTAGGGTATGTACTGCAAGATCAGGTTGACGTGTTCGGAGACCTCACGGACCTTGGCTATGCCGACCAGGGACCCGGTCCTCGATTTTTCCCCTAACGCGAACCAGGACTCAATGCCGGGCAGGACCCCTTGGAACGAATTGCGTTTCAGCCGCTTCAGATGCGGCTCGGAAAGCAGGGACAGGCTGCTTTCGGCAACGAAGTCGATCTTGCCGGGAGGAACAGCGTCCTCAATCATGTCCAGATACTCGTCGAAGCGGACCCCAAAATTGGGATCGTGCCAGGCTACCAGTGGCCGTTTGAACTTGGTCAGCAGGAACCGGAGATCCTCGCGCAGTGCGTCAAAATCCATGGGCCGGTAGGGCACCGTGGCATCGATGCAAAACGCGCACGTGTACGGGCACCCCATGCTGCCGAGCATGGGGACCATCTTGAGGAAGGGCGCTTTGCTCAGCGTCGGTTCGATAAACTGCCAGCGCTCGCGTATCCCTGGAAGGGTCTTGGGCTGCTGTGCGGCCGCGACGTGGACGCCCGCGGGCCGGTGTTGCGAACACTCCCGCAACACGTCACGGAGCGTGCCCTGATCTGTGAAGCCCAGCACATAGTCGAAGTACCGCGCAGCGTCTTCCGGGTAACAGCGTGCGTGCGGCCCCCCGATGACGGTGATCGCTCCCCGGCTACGGAACAGGTTACTGAGGGCGTACGCCGTATGCGCGGCTTCGGTGAATGCGCCGATGAATACCACGTCGACGTCGTGCGGCAACTCCGTCAGCAGGTCTTCAAAGCCCGTATAGCAAACGAAGGTGACTTCATGCCCCTCCTCCTGGCACCAGACCCCTATCACCTGGGGCATGATGCTGGCGAGACTGGCATTCATGATGCGTGCATACAAAGCACGAGTCGGACCCCTGGAAACGATGTCGATGATCCCGATTCGCAGCTTTTTCATGAATCCCTTCATTCCAGCCTGCACGCATCCGCGTGTAGAGAGCCTCGCGATGCGTGCCCCAGCGTGGCGGGTTCCTATGGCGTCATCGGGTAGAAGTTCCCTTGCCGCTGACCTTGACAGTCTACCTGCCAGGTGGTCTCGGTTCGCCTCAGTATACACCTCGAAACGAACTACCAAGCCGGCAGGCGCGGGCAGAACTGGGTGATATCGCTCCTCCGGCCACCGGTGGCAACTCCGGTTTCACCATCCGGGCCGTTGCTCATAAAGTGACTACCCGCAAGCCCTGGCAAACTCGCGTTCTGTCGGACTCGCTACGCGGGTCGGCCGGACCTGCATCGCCAGGAACATCCACCCACGGAGTTCGCCGAATCGCCTGCCCTGACGCCAATAAGAGGATTGAAGTGGAGTGGAGCCACCCGCCGGAATCGAACCGGCGACCTACTGATTACGAATCAGTCGCTCTACCAGCTGAGCTAGGGTGGCTTACCTGTTGACTAAGACCTGCATGGAGTGGTTCCGCAGAGTCTCCCCTGCCTGCGCACACGGCGTACTGCTACCGCCCTCGCCCCGTGCGATCCACTACCTTCCCATATTAGCATCGCCGGCAGGGTTGTGCACCTACCGGAACCGGTGATACAGATGTGAAGGTGCCCCGTGGAGGACCACCACCCATGCAACGCCGCAATTTCCTCAAATCCGCCGCCGTTTCCGCTGCACTCCCCGCCGGACTCGCCCCCGCCGCCCCCACGCCGCGCCCGAATTTCCTCTTCCTCATCGCCGACGATCTCACCTACACCGGCATCCACTCCCTCGGCGGCAGCGAACTCCGCACCCCCAACCTCGACCGCCTCGTGCAGCGCGGCTGCGCCTTCACCCACTGCTTCCACCAGGGCTCCTGGAGCGGCGCCGTCTGCATTCCCAGCCGCACCATGCTCAATAGCGGACTCAGCGCCTTCCACGCCCAGCCCCGCATCGATCGCTCCCCGCTCTGGGGCCAGACCCTCGCCGCCGCCGGCTACGATGCCTCCCTCACCGGCAAGTGGCACCTCAGCGAGGCCAACCTCCGCCGCAGTTTCCAGCACACCGGACCCGTCGCCCCCGGCATGCTCGAATCCGGCCCCTCCGCCTACCATCGCCCCGCCCCCGGCAATACCTGGACCCCCTGGGACACCTCGCTCAAAGGCCAGTGGCTCCACACCGCGCAGTGGCAAAACTCACCCGCGGATGAAATCAAGCACTCCGCCCAGATCTGGGCCGAAAGCGCCGCGGAGTACCTCCGCAGCCGCCCCGCCAACCCCAACCCCTTCTTCCTCTACGTGGGCTTCAACTCCCCCCACGATCCCCGCCAGGCGCCCAAACCCTTCGTGGACCTCTACCCCACCGCACGCGTCCGTGTCCCGCCCAACTACCTGCCCGCCCACCCCTTCGATCAGGGCGATCGCGAAGTCCGCGATGAGATCCTCGCGCCCTTCCCCCGCACCCGCGCCGCCGTCCAACTCCACCGCGCCGAGTACTTCGCCCACACCAGTTATATGGATGCCCAGATCGGCCGCATCCTCGAAGCCCTGGAACAATCCGGCCAGGCCGGCAACACCTACGTCGTCTTTACCGCCGATCACGGACTCGCCGTCGGTCAACACGGCCTCATGGGCAAGCAGAACCTCTACGATCACAGCGTGCGCGTCCCGCTCGTCATCGCCGGACCCGGCATCCCCCACAACCGCCGCGTGCCCCACATGGTCTACCAGCACAGCGTCTTCCCCACCACCTGCGAACTCGCCGGCGTCGCCGCGCCACCCACCGTGGAGTTCCCCAGCCTCGCCGCCCTGCTCCACGCCGATGGCCCCGCGCCCCACCCCGCCATGTTCTGCTACTACCGCCACTTTCAACGTTCCGTGCGCACCGCCGAACACAAACTGATCGTCTACCCGGAGGCCGGAGTCACACAACTCTTCGATCTGCGCCGTGATCCCTGGGAAACGCGCAACCTCGCCGCCAGTCCCCGCCACGCCGCGCTCCGCCGGGACCTGCTCCAGAAACTGCGCCAACTCCAGCTCGATCTCGAAGACGACCTACCCGCTGTACCCGATACCGGCAACGCGCACATCGCTCCCTAACCGCGCCCGCAAGCCCGACGCCTACTGCGCCACGCGCCCCGGATGGATGCTTGAGCCAGCGCCCTCGCCCAGCGTGAAACTCGCGCCCACCGCGCCCACCACCGCCGTCTGCCGGCTCAGCCCGATCCGGTTCCGCAGCCGGAACAGGCTCTCGATCCCCGTGCAATGCGCGCCCATCAGGTAGCGCACACCGAAGCCCTTCAACTGATCCGCCGTCCACTCCACCTGCTGGTCCTTCGCCTCAAAAAGATGCACCCCGCCGAGCACCGCGTGCACCGTGCGGTGCGCGAACTGCGCGTCCGCCGCCGTCAGTATGTTCACGATCCCCGCGTGTCCGCAGCCCGTGATCACCACCAGCCCGCTCGCCGTCTCCACCACGATGGATTGATCGTCCGGCACCGTGTCTTCCACCAGTCCCGCCGGAGTCTTCACCTGCAGCGCGCCGCTCCAGTTGCGCTCCGGAAACTTGCGCGGAATCGGCCCCGTGATCCACACCCCCGGCAGCAGTTCCGCCGCCCGGTCGTGCTCCACGAACTCGCCGCCCGTCGCCAGATACAGCGGCCTCATCGCCACCATCGGATTCGCGTCGCCGCCATCCGGCTTCGGCCGGCTATAGAACAGCCCCGTGGCCGTGTGCACGCGCGAAAGCGCCGCCGCGTTGCGCTTCTTCATCTCCCCCCGCAGCGTCATCAGCCCGCCCGTATGATCGGGATGAAAATGCGTCAGCACCACGTCCGTGATGGCGCTCAGATCGATCTTCAGATCGCGTACATTCGTGAGCACCGTCTCCGGTCGCGCACCCGTATCGATCAGCAACTTCTTCCCGTCCGCTTCCAGCAGCGCCGCGAAGCCCCATTCCCCGATCCCCTCGTCCGCCAGCATGGTGGAGAGAATCGTCAACTTCAACTGCTTCACCTGATGCTTCGCGGAGGGAGCCTGTGCCTGCGCGACCAGCGCGACGCAGAACAGGCCCGGGAGCGTGCCCGAAAACCAGCGATATTTCATGCGCATACTGTACCACCGCCACCCGAACCCAGCAGCATTGCCGCCATAATAAAGCGTGCTCCGCTTTCGCCTCAGCGCCGCTCCGCACGTAGCAGTGGCGCTCGCGCTACTCGCCGCCTGCCGTACCGCCGGACCCGCGCCCGCCATCGAGTCCGCACTCGCCGCCCGCGTCCCGCTCGGCGCAACCGCCCTCGCGTTCGTCGATCTCGATCAACTCCGCGTCTCGCCCGTGGCCGCGCATCTCCCCGCCAGCATTACCGCCCTGCTCGAACCCTTCCGTGATGCCCACCGCGTCCTCATCGCCGCACGCGGCGTGGAACTCCTCGCCATCGCCCGCGGCATCGTCCCCGGAGCCACCAAAGCCGCTCCCGATGTCTCCCTCCTCGGCGCGCCCGGTCTCATTACCGCCGCCACCGTGGAGCATCTGCCCTCTCCCCTGCTCGCCGCCGCCGAGCCCATCGCTCGCGGCCGCGCGATCTGGGTCGTGGCCCAGGGCGGCATCGCCCTCCCCCTCGAAGGCAACCTCGCCAACGTGAATACCCTCCTCCGCGATACGGAGACCTTCACGCTCACCCTCGATCTCGCCGACCCACTCGCCCTGCACCTCACCGCGCACTGCCCCTCGCCGGAAGCCGCGCTCCACTTCGAGCAGACCCTCCGCGCCATCGTCTCCCTCACCGCCGCCACCACCCGGCGCCAGCCCGAGCGATCCGCCCTCTGGAATTCCGTCCAACTCTCGCGCGAAGCCACCACCGTACACGTCACCGCCGCG